>JAUCPW010000027.1 GCA_030373045.1 Candidatus Fermentibacter sp. | reverse complement strand
CTGTCTCGTGGGCTCGGAGATGTGTATAAGAGACAGGGCCCGACGGGTTCTCCGCGGGAGACGTCGTCTCCGTGGATGGCTGGAAGGGCACGGGAGTGGTCGAGGAGGTCAGGGGCTCGTCGGTCGTGGTGAGGTTCGGCGTGCTGAGGGTCGAGAGGGCCCCGGGAGATCTCAGGCCGGCGTCCGGTGACGAACCCCGCAGGCTGGAGGCACCCGCGGCCTATTCCGTCGAACCCGTTTCGGGTGAGATCGACATGAGGGGGATGACGTCGGAGGAGGCCCTTGGTTTGCTCGACATGAGGATGGACTCCTGCCTGGCCTCCGGGCTCACGAGGCTGCGCATAATACACGGCAAGGGGAAGGGCGTGCTCATGAAGGCAGTGCACGACTTCCTGAAGAGGGACAGGAGGGTCGCGTCCCACGGCATGGCCGAGCCGCACGAGGGCGGCACGGGCGTGACCATCGCCATCCTGTCGGACAGGCGGTAGCGCGTGTACGACGATGCAGCGGTGTCCAGGGTCAAGGATGCCGCCGACATAGTCGCGGTCATCGGAAGGTACGTGCCTCTCAGCCGAAGCGGTTCCGGTCACAGGGGGCTCTGCCCGTTCCACCGGGAGAAGACGCCCTCCTTCCATGTATCCCCCCAGCGGCAGGCGTTCCACTGTTTCGGTTGCGGGGCCGGGGGCGACGTGTTCACCTTCCTGATGGACTTCCTGGGCGTTTCGTTCCGGGAGGCGCTGGAGGAGCTGGCCTCCGAGTACGGGATCGACGTCTCCGACGTCCCGAGGCAGGCCGACCCGGGTGCGCCGCTCAGGAGGATCCTCGAAGAAGCACATTCCTTCTATGTGCGCTCGCTCGCATCCGGCGGATCCTCGGGCGCCCGCTCCTATCTGGAGAAGAGGGGGATATCGAGCGCCACATCGGAGAGCCTCGGGATAGGATGGGCGCCTCAGGGCGGCGGTCTGCTGAGACATCTCTCGGATCTCGGTTTCTCCTCCAGCACCGCTGTCGAGGCCGGACTCGCCATCCGGCCGGACTCGGGACAGACCTACGAGAGGTTCCGCGAGAGGCTCCTCTTCCCGATTCGTGACAGGAGGGGGAGGACCGTCAGCTTCGGAGGCCGGGCGACCGGTCCGGTCGAACCCAAATACCTCAACGGACCCGACACCCCGGTCTACCACAAGGGCGACCTGCTCTACGGCTACAACGAGGCAAGGGCCTCCGCCAGGGACATGGATACGGTGATTCTCGTCGAGGGCTACTTCGACCATGCCAGGCTCTACCAGGAGGGCCTGCAGTGCGTGGTTGCGACGTGCGGGACCGCGCTCACCCAGCCGCAGGCGAGGCAGCTCGTTTCCCTGGCGCAGGGCGTGGTGGTATGCTACGACGGGGATGCCGCGGGAGCCAAGGCGGCGTTCAGGGCCTGCGAGGTGCTCCTCGCGGAGGGATGCTGGCCCGGAGTGGTCAGGCTGGATGATGGGACCGACCCTGACGACTTCGTGGCATCCCGCGGGATGGAGGCATTCCTTTCGAAGGTCGAGACGGCCTTCGATCCGGTGGCCTTCGCAATGTCCCTCTCGGGGGGCTGGAAGGGGCTGGAGGCCTCCGGCAGGGCTGTGCAGGCGGTGAAGAGGCTCCTGACCCTGGCTTCGAGGGCATCCGGGCCTGTGCTCCGCGAAACGATGCTCAGGAGGATTTCGGATATGACGGGGTACTCCATGGAGACCCTCTCGGCCCAGCTCGAGCAGGAGAGCCCCGAGAGGCCCGCAAGGAGGAGCGTGGAGACGCCCCGGATCGGCGCATCGGACATGTCCCTGCTCAGAGCCCTCATGTCCGGAGCCGACGGAGGGCTGGACGCCGGTCTCGCATCATTCCTCGAGCCCGGCGACTTCGGCCCGGGTCCGGCGCGCGAGCTCTTCGAGATCCTCGCGGCATCCGCGGCCGGGGGCGGGCGCCCGGCATCCGTAGCGGGGATGCCTCCCGGACCGGCATCCCTCTATACCTCCATCGCCGTCGCCCAGGATTCGAAGGGATCCCTCGAAGAGCAGGACAGGGCGAGGATCAGGGAGAGAGTGGAGAGAAGGCGGTCTTCGCAGCGCCTGGCGGAGCTCAGGGAACGCCTCGGGCATGCCGGAGCGGAGGAGAGGAAGGCTATACTGAAGGAGATCTCGGGACTCGGGTCGCCCTCCCGTGATCCGGGTGGGACCGATGCCTGACCTCAGTTCGGGTACCCTCTTCTACAGGGCGATAGATGTAGTGCCCGTGCTCACTCCCGAACTGGAGAACGACATCGCGCAGAGGATGGACGAGGCCAGGGTCGCCATGCTGGAGGCCCTGCTGACCGATCCGGACGGCAGGCACGCATTCCTGGAGCCACTTTCGGCGCTCGCCGCCGGCCTTCCTTCCGATCAGGAGGTGCTCGACAGGGGATACTGGGGTGTCAGGAACGGGCTGCTCCCGGAGGACAGGCGCGACAGCCTGGCCGGAGCCGTCCGCATGATGGAGGATGAAGGCATCTCGGTGGAGACGGTCATGGCCCTCCATCCGAACTGGGAATTCGTGGAGAGGACGGGGGCGGCCCTGCTGGAGAGCCCCCTGCAGACTGCCGCCGCCCCCGGCGGTCGGGCCGCAGAGCGCTTCGAGGCTGCCAGAGTCGACCAGGCCAAGGTCCTGGAGAAGCTCGTCGAGGCCAACATCAGGCTCGTGGTGAAGTGGGCCAGGAGGTACGGCAAGCTCACCCCGGTGGACGAGATGGATCTCGTGCAGGAGGGATGCGAAGGCCTGATATCCGCCGCCAGGAGGTTCGACTTCCACAGGGGCTTCAGGTTCTCCACCTATGCGGTCTGGTGGATCAAGCAGGCGATCCTCAAGTCCCTGATGAGGAACTCGCGGCTCATCCGGATACCGGCCCACGCCACCATCATGCAGAGCGAGGTCAACAGGGTCAGGCACGTGTACCTCGAGCGCCTCGGGCGATATCCCACCGAAGAGGAGCTGGTCGAGGAGGTCGGTGTCACGCTGGAGATGCTGAGGGCGATCCACTGGTCCTCCATGGAGACGCTGTCCCTGGACAAGGCGCTGGGGGAGGACGGCGACTCGACCGTGCACGACCTGATAAGCAGAGCACCCCAGGGCCCGGGCGTCGTCTCCGAGGCCGTGAGGCGCGACCTGCGCGAGAGGGTCGAGAAGGCTCTGGGAACGCTCGACGAGAGGGAGAAGGCGATCGTCATCAGGAAGTTCGGCCTCGACGACTCCGAGCCGGTCACCCTGGCCCAGATCGGGAGGGAGCTCGGTCTGAGCCGTGAGAGGGTGCGCCAGCTCGAGGCCAGGGCGTTCGGAAAGCTGAGGAAGATCGGCATCCTCTTCCCGGAGGACTGCGAGTGAGAACCCCCGCCGCGCCTGCAGTTCTGCTCCCGTTCGCGCTGGCATGCGGAGGGACCCGGGAGCCGGGATCCGTCGAGGAGGCCAGGCTGGCGGTCTTCGGCCCCTCCCTGGTGGAACTGGCGTGCGAGGGCGGTCTCGAGGACAACGTCTGCGGCGTGGACAGGTACACGGAGTGGCCTCCCTCGCTCGACGGGGTGCCCAGGCTCGGCGGGTATCTGGACCCTTCGGCCGAGGCCCTGGCCGTGCTCGATCCGACGGATGTGCTCTCCGTCGGCAGGAATCCAGAGCTGCAGTCGATCTGCGGCCTGATAGGGGCCGAATACCACGCCTTCAGCTTCGACACGTTCGAGGATGTCCTGGCTTCCGTGGAATCCCTGGAAACCGGCTGGGGGGCCGATCTCTCGGGATACCGCGCCGGGCTGACCTCGACCCTCGATTCGATCCGCGAATCCAACGGGGGCAGCGGGCCTTCCGTGGCCGTTGTGGTATGGCACGAGCCCGGCGACGGCATGATGACCCTCGCGGGCCACGGGACCTGGTACGAGGGCCTCCTTCAGAGGATGGGCCTCTCCCTGGCGGCGCCCGATGCGGGAACCTACCCGTCGGTCTCGGTGGAGGGCGTCCTGGCGCTCAGGCCCGGGTTCATACTCCACCTGTTCCCCGGAATGGCCGGTGACAGCGCATCTATCGTCACCGCGGAGAGGGAGTTCTGGGGGGCGGCCGAACTGCCCCCCGGCATGATAGTCTTCGCATTCGACGATTTCATGATGATCCCGGGCTCCAGGCTGCCGGCCATCGCCAGGCGGATCGGCGCGCTGTGCAGCGTCTGACCGTCGAGGACCTGTCGGCCGGATATGGAGGGAACGCCGTCCTGTCGGACATCTCCTTCGGCCTCGAGGAGGGCGGCATCTGCGCCATGATAGGACCCAACGGCGCGGGCAAGAGCACTCTCCTCAGGGCGATCCTGAACCTCGGCACCCTGATGTCGGGCCGGGTCACCATCGCAGGTTCCGATTCGAGGGCCCTCACGAGGCCCGAGATGGCCAGGCTGGCCTCGTTCCTCCCGCAGGAGTACAACCACGGCAGCCGCCTGACCGTGCTGGAGACCGTCCTCCTGGGCAGGCATCCCCACAGGCAGCCCTGGAGCCCCGACAGCGCCGTCGATCTCGGTATCGCGGAGGAGTGCATGGATCTGACCGGGGTGGCGGGTCTGGCGGGACGGCCCTTCTGCGAGCTCTCGGGAGGGGAGAGGCGCCTCGTGATGCTGGCCTCCGCACTTGCCCAGAAACCGGTTCTCCTGCTCCTCGACGAGCCCGCCGCCTCCCTCGACTTCCGTCATCAGATAGACGTCTGGAAGCTGCTGGGGCGCCTCGGGACGATGGGCGTGTCGGTACTGGCCAGCACTCACGAGATAGGCATAGCAGGCAGGTTCGCCACGAGCGTGCTGGCTGTCGCCGGAGGGGGCTCCAGGGCCTTCGGACCTCCGCCGTCGGTCTGTACGGGGGAGATCCTGAGCGACGTGTTCGGGGTCGACCTCGCGGTTTCGCAGGACGGGTACGGCGGGTTCTCGGTCGTGCCGCTGCTCGTGGGCGAGGCGTGAAGACCGGCGGACGGCCCCTTCTCTGGATCAGCCTCGCCCTGCTGGTCCTCTTCGGAGTCCTTCTCTCGCTCTCCTGCGGCCCCCTCGGATTCCCGGACGATGCGCTCGCACTCAGGCTGAGGATCCCCAGGGTCGCGCTCGCGCTGCTGGCCGGATCGTCCCTTGCCGTCTCCGGCTGCATCCTGCAGGGCCTGCTGCGGAACGACCTCGCCACGCCCTATACGCTCGGCATCTCCGCGGGCGCCAGCCTTGCCGCCGGGGCCCTCATAATCCTGGAGCCGATGATGCCGGTCATCGTGTTCCTCGGAGCGGGATCGGCCGGCGCCCTTGCGGCCTCCGCCGCGGTCTGGGCCCTTGCGAGGGCTTCCGGGGGGGGTGATTCTTCCAGGCTGCTGCTCTCCGGAGTCACGGTCAACCTGGTCGGGGCCTCCCTGCTCCTCCTGGTGGAGTACTTCAGCCCCGCCTCCAGGCTGGTGGAGATCATCAGGTGGATGATGGGCGACCTGGCGGCAGTTGACGGCGCAGTTCCGCTCTTCCTCCTGCCGTTCGTCGTGCTGGGGCTGTCGCTGGCCCTTCCGAGGTCGGGCACCCTCAATCAGCTGTCGATGGGCGACGACCTGGCCGCCTCGCGCGGTGTCAGAGTGAGGACGGAGAGGAACGCCCTCCTGCTGGCCGCCTCGCTCCTGGCCGGTGGAGCCGTGGGTGCGGTCGGGCCGGTAGGATTCGTCGGGCTGATCGTGCCGCATGTCATGCGGAGGTTCGCCGGATCGGACAACAGGGTCCTGCTTCCCGCATCCGCGCTCGGCGGCATGGCGGTGCTGCTCCTGGCCGATGTCGTCTCCAGGGTGGTCGCGGCGCCCGCGGAGATCCCGATCGGGATCGTCATGTCCCTTCTCGGGGGCCCGTTCTTCCTGGCCCTCCTGTTCAGGGAGGGCGGCGGAGGGACCTAGATCAGTATCCCGCCGGGAGCACCGGTTCGGGCTCCTGCGAGTTCCTGCTCTCTCTGAGCGCCTGCTCGAATTCCGCCCTCAGATCCTCGACCGATGCGTCCTCCCTCAGGATGTCCAGGAGGCTCAGGACAGCCAGGGAACCGTGTCCGGTCTGCACTCCGAGGTACATCGGGGCGAGAACGGCCGGATCGGAGGGCATGGGCAGCTCGTTTCTGCTCACTATCTCGGCGATCATGGCGCCACCGCCCGTCCTGAACGGCCCTATCGGGGTGAGGAGGGGCTCGGTCAGTGCGGCCAGGGCGAAGTCGGCGCTGGCGAGCAGTCCGCCGTAGGACTCCGGGTCGGACAGGGAGGCGTTCCGTACATCCCGGGCGGTGAACTCCGGAGTCGTTCCTATCGGGAGCGACTCGGCGGAGGCATAGATGCCGAGCGAGACCCCGGACGCCTCCATCTCCGCCAGGGCCCGCGAGGCCTCCGCCATCGAGGATTCCGCAGCGGCGGCGGTATATGCCGTCATCAGGAGTTCGCCGGACGACTCGACCTCCTCGAACGGCACGAGGCGCGTTTCGAGGTTCCTGTCGAGCATCCTCGCCACTATGAGGGCCGGATAGCCGCCCCTGTACGAGGGGGAGAAGAAGACCGGCCCGATGGAGTCCACCCAGGCGGTGTCGAGCGCGAAGGCCCTCATGCCCTCCGGGATGCCTTCGGGCAGCGCCCCGTTCTCCTCTATGTAGAGTTCGCCCCAGTCCATCACCATGAGGGATTCGGCCATCGGGACGGAGCCGGCGAGCAGCCCGGACATGTTGTCCTCGACTCCCTGCACGGTCGCGTAGAGCGCATCCCGGCCGGGCAGGACCGGCGACTCCCAGTGGAGCACGGTGAGCGTGTCACCGGCGCCCGGATCCTCCAACGAAGGAGCGATCGACGTGATCATCACCCTGTGGGCGGAAGGCACGCCGGTTCCGCGCATCGACAGGCCTGTGAACCCCTGCGAGAGGCTGCCGGCCGGCGGGATGGAATCCGCTCCCATGAAGGCGAGCATGTTGCCGCGGGTGATCAGCATCGTGTCGGGGGAGGACTGGGACATGGCGAGCGAATCCACGACACCCTGCGCGGTTTCGATGTCCGAAGAGCCGGGCTGCACTGCGATCACGGCATATCTGACCCTGGCGTTGGGCGGATAGGTGAAGAGCTCGGCGTGCGAGTCGTAGAAGGACCTGAGCTCCTCGGGGCCCGGGATCGGGGGGGTGGCCCGGAATGCCACGAACCTGGCCGTGACGGGCATGTACGAGGATGCGATGAAGTACGACAGTTCGGCCCGCGGAGCCATGTTCTGCATGCGGCCGGCGGCCGGGAACATGGCCGCCCTCATCTGCAGCACGTTCTGGTAGAACTGCGACTGGAACCCGGGTGTCTCCGAGAACTGCCGCCAGGCGGCATCTACGTCGGTGGTGCCCATCATCTCGAGGATGGCCCTTATGTATGCCTCGCCAGACACCTCGTCGGGCATGCTCCAGCGGATCCTGCGCAGATAGGCGTCGCGGAGCCGGTTGTCCACCATCTCGTCGAAGGCGGCATCCTGGATCCTGTACGACATGGCAGACAGCTCCGACTGGGGGTCGGGGTGGCCCGCGGCCTGCATCTGGCTCTCGAGCCTCGTGTACATGGAGGATATGCTTGCGTCGTACTCCTCGGGCGGGACATCCTGTCCATCCACCCGTGCGATCGCGCCGAGCGCCCCGCCCCTGTTCCTGTTGCGGCCGGTGCCCCAGTCGACGAAGATGAGGACCACGAAAGTGACAATTATGGCTATGAGGAATATCTTCGCGTTGTCTCGAAACCAGGTCAGCATCTTTATCTCCCGATTGTTGGCCGCCGTCCGCGATTGATCCGCAACAATAAGGACGGGAGGTCGGCAGGGCAAGCCTGCGGAGGGATATTGAAGGCTTCTTCGCTTCAGGGCTTCATGGACAGCGTCGGGAAGGCAGGTCCGGGATCGGTCTTCCTCGCCTGTGGAACCGAGCAGGTGCAGCTCTCGAGGGTGAGGGACGCGGTGAGGAGACGGTTCTGCTCCGAACTCGGATTCGAGTATGGAGCCGTTCCTCCCGACGAGGCCGAACCCGGCCTGATCACGAGGATGCTCGAGGAGCCCTCGCTGTTCGCCCCCGGCAGGCTCCTGAGGCTTCCGGAGGCCGACAGGCTGCCGGCCGCCGTCAGGCGCGAACTCGTCGAGGCCGCTTCGGCTTCCGGACGGGTGGACGCCATCCTCGTCGAATCCACCGAGACAGCGCTCCGCAACTCCTTCAACGCATCCCTGGACGGGCTCCCCGGAGCCGTCTCCTATGTATGCTGGGATCCTTTCGAGAGGGACATGCCCAGGTGGTGCGACCTGCTGGCAGGGGAGCACGGTCTCGCGCTCACAGCCGGGAGCAGGAGCGCCCTGGTGGCCTGGGCCGGAGGCAGCCTGTCGAGGCTCGACGACGCCGTGAGGACCGCTGCCGTCTTCTCCGGCGGCAGGACTCTGTCCCAGGCCGAGATGGCGGGGCTCCTCACCGGAGTCGCGGACCCCGGCGTGTTCGATCTGGCGGACGAGATCTGGTCGGGGCGCAGGGGGCGCGCACTGGCCCTTGCATGGAGGCTTCTGCAGGCCGGGGAGGAGCCGGTCGCTCTGCTGGCGCTGATCCAGAGACAGTGGGAGAAGCTCGAGGCCGCGAGGTCGATACTCGCCTCCGGCGGCGGGCGGAGGGAGATCGAGAGGGAGACCGGCCTGCCCCGGGGCGCCTCGGACCGTCTTGCCGATGCTGCGGCGAAGACGTCGGTCCCGCCGCAATGGATCGCATCGGAAGCCCTGGCGTCCTCCGACCATAAGCTGAAGACGGGGGGTGAACCCTTCACGGTGCTCGCCGCGCTGATACACTCCTTGACACCGGAACAAAAAGTATATTGACTACGTGAACTGCGGGCGTCCGCGTCCGCGGCCGGACTCGGACCAGGACAATAGGCGTGAGCCCCTGCCTGCTTCTGCAGGTCCATCAGTCCCTCGAGAGGAGTTGACATGGCGGAGGTTCTTGAGGAGAAGATCCAGGAGCTGCTGTCCAGCCGTACCGAGCTCGCCGACAGGCTGGCCAACCTGGAGAAGCTGAAGGCAGAAACCAACGAGAGGGTTTACAAGAGGATCCGGCAGGATTATCAGGACCAGCTCGACAGCGTCCTCAGTTCGATCTCCGCCGAGAGGGGGACCCTCGAGGGCAAGGTCGCGGAGCTGAAGAAGGAGATCGAGCAGAGGGAGCGTCGCTACACCGAGGAGAGCGACAAGGTCGACGAGCTCAACCTCAGGGCGAAGCTGAAGGAATACGACGCCAACGACGGGTCCTTCCGCGCCGAACTCGAGGACGCCAGGCACTCCAGGGCCGCCACCGGAGCCGAGCTCGAGAAACTGCGCTCGGAGCTGGGCGATCTCAACAAGGTTCTCAAGGACGTCGACGAAGCCACCTCGGCCCGCAAGTCGGCCTCGGCTTCCAGGGCCGCCAAGGAGGCCCCCGTCGAGGAGCCGGTGGATCTCGAGATCGACGAGGAGATCGAGGAGGAGCCGTCAGCCGGTTCCGAGACCAAGTGCCCTTCCTGCGGCCACGTCAATCCTCCACAGAAGCTCTTCTGCGAGAACTGCGGCAGTTCGCTCGACGAAGAGGAGCCGCTGGACGAGGACTTCGACCTGGTGGACGACGACCTCGACCTCTAGGCGATCCGCCCGGAAGGTCGCGGAGCCTGTGGCGATGCCGTCACGGAGGCCGTCTGTGTCACATCCTGCCCCCGAGGATCATCTCGAGTATCTGGACTGCGTTGAGGGCGGCGCCCTTCCTCACGTTGTCGGCCGTGATCCACATCTGGATCACGGATCCGTCGGAGGGGCTCCTCCTCACGCGACCGACATGCACGCCGTCCCTGCCCTCGACCTCCGCCGGCGCGAGGCCCTGCCCGAGGAGCACCACTCCGGGTGCCCCGGAGAGAACCCCGCAGACCGCGGAGACTTCGATCCTCTCCCTGAACCTGATGGTGACGGATTCGAGGTGTCCCACGCGCACCGGCACCCTGGCGCAGGCCGGGAACACGGGGAAGCTCTTCCCGATGATCTTGGCCGTCTCCCGCGAGAGCTTGCTCTCCTCCTCGCAGTAGAGGTCCCCGTCCAGGGATCCGATCGAGGTGAGGACGTTCCGGTGGTACATCTCACCCCTGCTTCTCCCGGAGAGCCCCTTCTCCTCCTTTTCGAGCTCCGCGAGGGCGGGCGAGCCTCCCCCCGAGACGGACTGGTACGTGGAAACGGCGGCCCATTCGATGTCGAACGCCGCGGCGAGCGGCGCCAGGGCCACCACGAGCTGTATCGTGGAACAGTTCGGGTTGGCTATGAGCCTGCACCCGGCCGGGACTGCCCCGGGGTTCACCTCGGTGACCACGAGAGGGACTCCGGGATCCATCCTGTATCTGGAGGAGTTGTCGATCACGACGGCGCCCCTGGCAACGGCCCGCGGAACCCATTCCCCGGCAGCCTCGGCGGCCGTGGCGCCGAGCAGGAAATCGCCCGCACCCACCGCTTCGTCGGTGAACGCGGAGACACGCACCTCGGCATCGCCGTAGGGCACGGTCCTGCCCTCGGAGGATCCGGAGGCGAACGCGAGGAAGGACGATGCTGGGAGATCGAACCGATCGCGCACGATGCGGGCCATCTCCCTCCCGACGAGACCTGTCGCTCCCACGACACCTATCCGCATCAGATCCACCCCCGGAATGCGACTGTGAGGATCACGAGTCCGAACCGCACAACCGTTTCCATGATCGCCGCGGTTCTGCTCGCATCGGCCTGCTCGGGCACCAGGATAATCGATTACAGGAGGTCGGAGGTAGCCCGCGACGGCGGTTCGATAACGGCCGTACCCCTCCCGGGGATCATCGGAGGTGCGAGATCCTCGGTCGACTGGGCCCCGGCCGACGAGTTCCCCATGACGCTGGCGGACCGGAGCGACATCACATACAGGCCCGACCGGTTCCCCGGCTCTCCCGGCATAGCGAAGCTCGTCGAGAAGATCCTCCAGGACGAGGGGGTCCCGCGTGAGCTGGCCGCCCTGCCCTGGATCGAGAGCAGCTACCAGGTGGGCTGCTACTCGAGCGCCGGGGCGGCGGGCCCGTGGCAGATCATGCGCGGCACCGGGACGCAGCTCGATCTCCGCATGGACTCCGAGATCGACGAGCGATACTCCTGGACGGCATCGACCAGGGCCGCGGCCAGGTATCTGCAGTACCTGCACGGCCTCTTCGGGAGCTGGGGCCTGGCACTCGCAGCCTACAACTGCGGCGAGGGGGCCGTCCAGAGGGCATCCTCGCGCGGGACGACGTCGCTCGAGAACCTCGATCTGCCGGGTGAGACGCGCAGCTTCGTGCCCAGGTTCGCCAACGCTCTGCGGGCCTACCAGTCCGTCGACATGACCGGCGATTCGCTGGCCGTCATCTGGGCTCCACCGGGCCTCGACCTCAGGCTGCTGGCCGCCTCGGCCGGCATCCCCCCGGAGAGCCTCGTGATGCTGAACCGCGAGTTCCTGAACGAGCGGACCCCTTCCTACGGCGACGGCTGGGAGATGATTGTCCCCGCCCAGGCAGCCTCGGCCGCCTATTCGACGGCATGGACGATGGACACCGGCGGATACCAGGTCGGGGAGGGCGACACGTGGGATTCGATCTCCCTCGCTCTCGGTGTCGAAAACGCCGATCTGCGGGCCGCCAACCCGACGGCGTCCCTGGTGCCTGGCACGAGGCTCGTCCTCCCCGAGCCCGAATCGATCCCGGTGAATGTCGAGAGCGGCGAGAACGAGGGCTACTTCTACTACACCATCCGGTCGGGCGACACCCTCAGCGGCATCGCCCAGACCGTCGGCGCCAGCTCGGCGGAGGTCGCCGGCTGGAACGAGATGTCCCGGGATGCCATCATACATCCCGGGCAGCGGATCCTCCTGAGGGGGACGCCTCCGGCCGGGGCCGGGGCGGCTCCCGCCCCCGCCCCCTCCTCGGCGGCGCAGTCCGCCGATGCTGGTGTTACGCACACGGTCGTCCAGGGCGACACGCTCTGGGACCTCTCGATCAGGTACGGCGTTTCGGTCGAGCAGATCCAGGCTCTCAACCAGATGTCCGGAAACAATCTGAGGATCGGCCAGGTTCTCGTGATCCGGGTAGTGGAGTAGGATCGCGATGGCTCTATTCGAAAGCAAGCAGAGAAGGCTCTTCAAGGTCATCAAGTCCATGGCTGACTCCGGAAACGTCGACCAGGCCGCCACCAAGGTCGAGCAGGATCTCAAGATACTTCTCGAGACGCCGGAACTGGCCCGCGAACTCGTGGCTTTCCTCATGGACATCGGGTATCCCGACCTGTCGGCCAGGGCCGGCGAGGAGATCATCCGTCTCCACAGGGACCTGGCCACGCCGGTCGTCAGACTGCTCGAGGACAGGCAGGCCGACTTCCCCCGGTCCTTCGAGCTGCTCCGGACCCTGTGGCAGATCAAGCTGCGCCAGCGCGACTACACCGGTGCGATAGAACTGCTGAACCGGGTCGACAGATCCGCCGAGACCAAGCTGTTCGACGCCCTGGAGTCCGGTGCCAGGAGCGCCGAGCGGTTCGCCACCGACAAGCTGCTCGAGGGCGACATCGACAGGTACGTCGGGTGGAGCCTCGCCCAGTTCCGCAAGGGCAGGGTGCAGGAGGCCCTGGATACGCTTCTCCGCGCAGCCCAGAAGTCCGCCAGGGCCGACGAGAGGATCCCGTCCGTGGTGGAATGGATCGCCACGAGGAAGGGCGACGCCCGCGACCCTCTCGGAGTGCTCTATCTCGTCAGGGTGTACCTTGCGTTCGAGAACGCCGAGCTGGCCCTGCGCAACCTCCCGGACCTCTTCGAGGCGCCGGTGGACATCGTCAACAGCACTCTCGCCGTCGTCGAGAAGGATCTGATCCCCCTCGACCTCACGAACAAGAGCAGGATCTACTTCGTCAGGCTCCTCGCCTCCGCCGAGCGCTTCGACGACGCCGCGCGGGAGCTCGAGCGCCTCTTCGAGGAGGGCGACAGGACGCTCGATTTCGAAGCCGCCCTGCGCGACCTCGTCTCGAAGGCCCAGGCGAACGCCCGCCCGCATCTCCTCATGGCCAGATACAAGAAGGACCGCGGAGAGAACACCAGTGCGCTGGATTCCCTCGAGAAGGCCTTCACCTGCGAGGATGCGGCGTCCAGCCCCCTTGGGGAGACCGCCGCGGCCTTCCTCGACCAGGGCATCGACAGGGACGACAGCATCGCCAGGAAGCTCGCGGAGTTCATGACAGAGCGCGGAACCGTCTCCGACGCGGTCTCCGCCCTGTGCCGGCTCGTGGCCGGAGATCCCGAGTGGGTCCAGGGGATGATCCAGAAGCTGCTCCTCAAGGACAAGAACAGTGCCGAAGTGCTCACCCTGCTGGCCGTCACGATGCAGGTCCGCGGCAGGGAGTCAGAGGCTGCGGCCACCATGCAGCACCTCCAGGACCGCAAGGACAGGAAGTCGCGCGAGGACATCGTCCATGTCCTGAGCCACTTCGACGGGCTGATGGAGCAGTATCCCGGCCTCCGCAGGATGAGGGCATCCGTGCGTGGAGTGGCGGGTCGCGAGGGGGAGGCCGCATCCGACTGGTTCTCCCTCCTTCTTGCGGGCGAAACCGTGCCCGAACGCGGCCTCGAGGACATCAGGGAGTCGAACCTGCACATCCGCAGGGCCGACGAGCTCCTGGCGTCGGGATTCTCGCCCGAGACCCCCCAGGAGGCCCTGCTGGGCGCCGTGGCCGCCATCTCCCGGAACATGTTCGACAAGGCCGACACCTGGCTGATCAAGGCCTGTTCGGACGCGAACCTGGCACCCGCCGTGGCCGGCCAGGTCTCCGTGCTGCCCGATACATCGCTCGCCAGGCTCAGCCTCGAGGTCCTGCTGCCCATATTCGCCGACACCGGAGCCGCGAAGACCGCGGCCGACATCATCCTCCGCACGAGCGGATCCGACGTCTGGAGGATGGACCTCGTCTCCAGGCTCGCCTGGGGCGACCCCCCGGCCGAGGTGCTGTTCAGGCTTCGCGCCTTCCTCGCCGAGGGAAAGCTGGCCCTCGCCGGCGGCGCCCTGGGTTCCTCGGACATCAAGGATCCGGCCCTCACGGGACTGGCGGAATTCTGCAGGCGCATCTCGGCCGGCGACATCGAGGGCGGGCTGACCCATCTCGGCGACGTAGTGGACGACAGGCGCACAAGCGGTCTTGCATCGGCCGTCCTGGAGACTCTTCTCGACGATCCGGGAAAACACGGTGCACAGGTCAGGATGTTCCTGGCGAAGGCCTCGGCCACGAACGGGCGGTATTCGGAAGCCTGCGCCTGGCTCCAGCCCGTCCTGACCTCGCCCGGCGTGACCGACCTCCTCGAGCAGCTCGCACATGCCAGCCCCGGCATGGTCGACGCTCCTCTCATGCTCGTGAGGGCGGCAGCGCTGTCCGACGACTTCGACCGGCTCCGCAGGTTCTCGTCCATGGTGCTAGAGATGAACGCGGGGAAGGCCGCGGAGATAGCCGCCATCTGCGAATCCAGCGGCAGCGAGAGGGGATCCGGCCAGTGCCTGGCGTATGCCGCCGAGCTCTCCGACCGCTACCAGCTCCAGCTGGATCCCGATGCGCTCCTGGTCAAGGCGGTGCTGGCGGACCCCTCGCTGGCTTCGACCGCTCTCCTGAGGAAGGGCGGCGGTCCCTCCCTCAAGGCGGTGTGCGCCATAGCCACCGCCAATGCGGCGGCCTTCTCCGATACCATGAGGAGGCGTCAGGGTCTGAGCGTGCCGGTTTCCCGCACGCTTGCCGAACGCGCCCTCGAACAGTGGCAGGCCGGCAGGGACGACGAGGCGATGTCGCACCTCGCTGGAGTCTTCGCGGCCTGCGACATGCGCGACATGGAGACGGCCGTCCTCAAGAAGCTCGCATGCGACGGCATCGGAGCCTGGCGCACCACCGCGGCCGAACGCCTCCTCGAAGACACCCACGATGGCAGGATTACACGGATGGAGTTCTGGAACTCCGTCCGCGACCGTTCAGTGATTGAGAAGGCGGTCGAGGGGAGGCTCGGGGAGGATCTGAGAAACGGCCGCGCGCCTGCAGCCGAAGTTTCGGCCGCGGCAGGCGCGGTCCTCGCTTCGGGTCTCGAGATAGAGAGGCTGCTGGGCTTCGGCGAGCTCCTGCTGGACGCCGGCGGCGGCGGCGGGGGAATGCTCGGCGACATAGCCCGCGCGGGGTACGAGAAGTGGAAGGCCTCCTCCCCGCCGGTCCCGCCTTCATTCGACCTGGTGAAGCTCCTCGTCTCGGCCGGCATGATGCCGGAGGCGGCGGAGGCCGCCTGGTCGAGGATGGACGACAAGATGCTGTCGCTGGTCAGGGGTGGTCTCCAGAAGAAGAGATCCTCCGCTTCCGGGACCGGGCTCTCCGCCGCCAGGGATCTGCTCCTCTCCGGCAGGGCCGCAGAGGCGCTCGCCGCCCTTCCCGGAGGAGATGACGCCGGAGCCGAGGCTGCCGACATCTCCGCCACCGCGCTCTGGAGGCTCGGCCGCAGGAGCGCGGCCATCGACCAGTGGATCGAGGCATTCCGGAGGACCGGAGACGCAATCCTGCTCCAGAGGCTCCACTGGGCTCTCGGCGAGGCCGGCTATCCCGCCGACCGGGCCGCCCTGGAGCGTTTCGTGGAATCGAGACACAGGAACCTGATCCCCGGGCTGGGCGGCGGCGCCGCTCCCGCGGGAAGGCTCTCGACGATATCAACGGTGTGATGAAGCGAGAGGGGAAGGTCACGGGATGAACGAGGGCGAGGGCACGACTCCTTCCGAGCTCTCCGTGAGCAGTCTCATCACGGGCATCGGCAAGCTGGTCTTCGAGATATCCGGTCAGACCACGGCCATCGCCGGCAAGGTCGACTCTCTGGAGAAGCTGGTCTCGAGCGGCCTGTTCGAGCGACTCGACAGGCTGATCCAGGGTGTGGAGACGCTGCAGACCATCTCCGGGCAGTCCGCCGCGCGGCCGGCGGAACCCGCCGCCTACGTGCCGCCCTCAGGGGTGGTTGCCGGGGAGGCACAGCCTCCGGCGGCATTCCCGATCGAGAGCCTGACCGCTCCTCTCGAGGCCGGGATAGCCAGGCTCGCGAGCCTCGAGTCCCGTGTCGAATCGATCCAGAGCACCGTTTCCGAGACCGCCGGGAGCATCATGGGCATCGCCGGACCCATCGGCGCGGCCGTGTCCGATTCGGCCGGGAAGCTCCTCGAGAAGGCCGGGAGCGAAGGACAGGAGATACGCAGGCTTCTCTCGGAACAGGACGAGAGGATCGGTACGCTGCTCGAGGCCGTGCTGCAGATAGGGCAGTCCACCCGCGAGGTCTCCGGGGTCGCCGCGGGGCTCCCCGGCCGCCTCGACGCCCTGGACGGGTTCGTGAACGGGATGCCCGAGCTGCTGGGCCGGAAGATGTCGGAGGCCGCATCCTCCGGTATCGCTCCCGTCGAGTCGGGTCTGGCCGAGATGGGTGCCGGAATAGCCGCCATCCCGGCCGCGGTGAAGGCCCTGGAGGACGGCCTGGCTGCGAAGGTCGCCGATCTGGACGCGAGGACCACGGGCGCCATATCCGGGCTCGGCGGGACCCTCGAGGCGCAGAAGTCCATACTGGACGACATGAGGATCACCCTCGGCGAGGCGGCGCAGGGTCAGGAGAAGACCCTGGCCGAGATGGCCGGCCTCCTGAGGACCCAGAAGGAAGCAGTCAACCGGACTCGTGTCGACGACCTCAACAACGAGGCCATACACAGCTTCAACCAGGGCCGGCTCCCGGAAGCCGCCGCAGCCCTCGCATCGGCACTGGAGATAGATCCGGAGAGGCCCGAGCTCCTGGCCAACCTCGGACACGTCCAGGCGGCCGCAGGCGACATGAAGGCCTCGGAGGAGACATTCAAGAAGGCTCTGATGAAGGACCCCTACCTCGAGCCGGCCCTGTCCGGCCTTGGGCTCCTCTACGTGAAGACCGGAAGACCCAGGGACACCCTTGAAATACTTGCACGTTTCATCGAGGATCCGGCCCCTTCCTCCAGGATCGCCCTGGCCTGCTCCAGAGCCATGGTCTCGATGGAGAGGCATGCGGACGCCATTGCACTGCTCCAGCGTGCGCTGGCGGCCGATCCCGGGAATCCGGACCTCCAGGCGGAGCTGGCTTCCTACAAGACCGGGAACTGATCCGGGGACGCTTCTGAATCATATGCGCCGGTTCGCACTGCTCATGTCCGTCCTGGCCCTCTCGTCGTGCAGGGCCGTGGAGGATGGCGGTCAGGCCGAAGCAGCGCTGCCGCCGGACCCCTCCGCCGTCGAAACGGCGGCTCGATCAGCCGCGGACGAAGGGCTGAACGGAGAATCAGCCCTTCTCTACATCCAGGCCGCCGGACTCAGGGCTGAAGGCGACACCCTGCGGATGTCCGACGCCAGGGCCGCGGCCCTCCTGCTGGACGAACCGTCGATTCCGTGCGCGCAGATCCTTCTTGCGAGCCCCGATTCCCTCGACGCCCTGCTGGCCGTGGTGGCCGGAGGGGCCGGGATAGCGCCCGCGATGCTCGAGAAGCTCGCCGACAGCCTCGTGCCCATGCCGGAGTACGCCGCGCTCCTCCTGGCCGAGAGCCTCGTCGCGGCCGGAAGAGGGGAGGAGGCCCTCCGGGCTCTGAGCTATGCGGGAGACAGCTTCCCTGCGCAGACCGCCGGCGACCTCACTCTCGCCCGGTACGGCGCCCTCCTCTACGCAGGAAGGCTCGACGAGGCAACGGATCTCAGGCAGGGGGTCCCGGCCTCCGACAGCGTGCTCAGGTCTCGTCTCCTGGGCGCCCTGGGAACCTTCAGGCACGAGAGCGGAGCCGCGGGGTGGGAGGATGCCTTCTCGCAGTCCATAAGGCTCTGGCCCTCCGGATACATACATGCCCCGGCGTTCGCCCTCCTGAGGCCCAGGCTGCTCTCGGACAGCGCGTTCTCCGCCGGACTGGCCGACGCCTTCTACGCCGGAGGCCTCTGGAACGAGCTTTACGACATCGCCGTCCATGCTCAGGACCCTCCCGGCCATCTCGTCTATCTCGCCGCCCGCACCCGCGACAGGCTCGGATCCTACGACCAGGCCTGCGCCCTCCTCGACGGCTACCTCGACGACCACCCGGCGGGGGCCGATGCCGAGAACGCCCTGATGTACCTCGGCCTCGACCTGGCCCGCGGCGGGCTGCCGGATTCGGGTCTTGCCGTGCTCGACCGGTGGGAGTCGCGCTATCCCTCCTCGCCGCGCCGGGGCAACATCCCATGGTACAGGGGCAGCATACTGGCCGAGTACGACCGGTGGGCCGAGGCCCTTCCCCATTTCGAGGCCATGATGGCCGACTATCCGTCCAACGTTGCCGCCGACGACGCGCATTTCTTCCTGTGCCTCGCCCTGCTGGAGACCGGCCGCGGCAGTGAGGCGGCCGCCGAGCTCGCGTCCTTCTCGCGGGAGTCGGGAGAGAGCGTCTATGCCCAGTCCGCGAGGTATCTCCTCGGGAGGCTGCTCGTCGAGGAGGGCGACGCTTCCGGTATGGACACCCTCAGGGCCGTATCCCGCCTCGGCTCCGAGTCCCTGGCCGCGAGGTTCGCACAGGTGCGCCTGGGGGCCTCTCCGCCGTCCCCCGGCATCTCATCGGAACCTCTCGAGGCCTGGATGACCAGGAACGGAGTGGTCCCGGCACCCTCGACAGCCTCCTCGAGGCGCGGGGCCGTACTGCTCGATGCGGGCCTCAGGCGGTGGGCCGTGGCGGAGTTCAAGGCGGCCGAGGAGGAAGTCGGGGGAGGGGGCAGGATGGCCCTCTTCTACCTCGAGCACGACGTCTGGGAACGGATGCCGAACTGCGGCTGGAGGCTCTCGACCGTGGCACCCGAACCCTGGCCGGCCGACCTCTGGCGGCTCAGATATCCTGCCGCCTGGCCCGGGCCCGTGCTCCGCACCAGCGCCGACTTCGGGTTCGACCCGCTGCTCGTATGGTCCATCATGAGGCAGGAGAGCATGTTCCAGCCCGGCGCGAGCTCTCCCGCCGGAGCCAGGGGCCTGATACAGATGATCCCGAGCACCTCGGAATACGTGGCCTCGCGGCAGGGCTGGGACGACTACTCGCCCGACGCGCTCTTCGAGCCCGGGGTGTCGTTGAGATACGGCATATGCTACCTGTCCGGGGTCGCCTCGGAGGTAGACGGGCCGGTGAAGCTGCTCGCATCCTACAATGGCGGGCCCCACAACGCGGCAGGCCGCTGGGGGGCCTCCACCCTCTCCGACGACCTCTTCTTCTGCAGGATCACCTTCAACGAAACCAGGCGCTATGTCGAGAAGGTCCTCGCCAACTACGAGATCTACAGGCTCCTGTATCCGTCCCTGGCAGGCCTCGCGCAGCCCAGGTTCACGGCAGCCCCGACCCTCTCGCCCCGCGCCGGGGCGATGGACTGACCCTCCAGACCGCGACGGAATCCTCTCCACAAACTGCCGGTGACGGGCTCCCGAAACCCTCCACGAACTCCAGGGCGCCGCCGGCCTCCGAGACGAGATCCGAATACTGACGCGGGAAGGCGACCAGCCAGTCGGATCTCGCGCCGATCCATCCCCACCCCTCCCTGGAAGGCCCCGGGAGCCTCTCGGGCGTGACGAGCCCGTCCAGATCGAGGATCTCGAGCCCCGTGATCCAGGCGATCGCCCCTATGTCACCGGAAGCCGCCACATCACCATCCGAGGCAAGGGAATCCACGAGGAGCGCCGGCGCGATGTCGATCGTCCGCACGTCGAATGCAGCGCGGACCCTCTGCCGGGCCATGAAGGCGGCGCCCGGGACCATGAGGAGCAGAGTCGCGGCGAAGGCCGGGATCCCCGTGCGTCCCGGCAGCAGGCGCAGGCTTCTCCCCCTCAGCCATGCCGACGCGGCCGGCATGGCGGCGCAGAGCCACGGAACGTGGTACCGGAGCTGGTTGAAGTGGTTGGGAGCGGTGGCGAACGCCGCGGCAGCGAGCAGAGGGACGCAGAGCCAGGCGGGATTCCTCCTTCCGGCCATGCCGACGATCCCCATGAGCGCCGCCGGGAGAGCCAGCGGGGCCATCAGGAGGAGCCTCGCGACGAGTCCGGGCAGGCCTGAGAAATCAGTGCCCGACACCTTGGCATGGAAGGTGGAGGGCAGGGGGGAGCCCGAGGCGTGCACGTTCCAGGCCGCCCACAGAACGATCACGGCAGCCGGGGGGAGGATCCGGAGGGCGAATTCCCTCCTGCCGCCGGCGCCGAGCGCCGCGGGGATGCAGAGCAGAGCGGTCTCCGGCCTTGTCAGGACCGCCGCAGAAAGCACGAGCCCCAGGGGCAGGCCTCCGAGGCGCCGGGACGCCAGCCCGGCGGAGATGACGGTTGCGAGGAGAGCGGCCAGTGCCGTCTCCATCCCGCTCGAGGAGTGGAAGATCAGCGGTCCGCAAAGGAGCAGCAGAGGCGCCGCCCCTCCGCCGGCGAGCACCGCGAGGGCTCCTGCAGCCGCCGAAATGCCCATGAGCAAGGCCGGTGCGGCGCTGCCGGCCAGGGAGGCCGCCGCCGACGGCATCACCCAGACCGGGCTCGTGAGGCCTGTCGAGGGGGTGCCGGGGTTGAACTGCATGAATCCGCCCCGGGCGAGGTTGCGGCCGAAGACGAGATGGATGTAGGTGTCGTCGAGCGGGGCGGCAGGCGCCGAGACTGCCGTCAGGGCCAGGCTGGCTCCCAGGGAGAGAGCGGCCAGGAGAGCATTGGAACGCCTGACGGGAATCGGAGTACTCATGGATCGAAAGATACCCGGCCGTGCCGCGGGTCTGCCAGCCCGGCCGGTACGGGGTGCCGGAGGATCGGCGGAGAGGTATCATCGGCAAGAGGAGAGGCCGGAGGTCGGAGGCGGGAGCATGGGACTAGAGGTCGGAGGGTGATGGCCGGAGGGATGAGGTGAGGGAGGCGCGGTTCGCGGCGGCAGTCGTTCTGATGGTCGCGGCGGCGTGCGCGTCGGGCCCGGCCGATCCTCAGGATGTAGTCCATCTCGACGTGGAAGTCGTCATGAACTGCATGCCCTTCCTGGATCCGTCCTCCCAGCGGGCGTCGGGCGTCTCGCTGGTCCTGGGAGCCGACACGTTCGCCCTCGAAACCGGCGACACCCTCGCGGCGGGCGAGGCGCTGACGACCCTGCCGCCTTCCTCTTCGGCACTCGTCCTGTTCCGGCACGAGGACGGCGGATGCGATGCGGTCCCCCTCGCCCTCCCGGAAATGACGGGCGATCCGGCCTTCCTCGAAGTGCATGCCGGATACAGGATCAACGAGGACTTGTTCGTGGCGGAGGCGTCCGCGGGCGGGTTCCTGCCTCCGGATCCCCCGCTGTCGCTCCTGTTCGTCGGGAACAGCTACACCTACGCCAACGGAGGGCTCCCGGCCCATGT
The DNA here is from genome assembly GCA_030373045.1 of Candidatus Fermentibacter sp. Classification (NCBI taxonomy): domain Bacteria; kingdom Pseudomonadati; phylum Candidatus Fermentibacterota; class Candidatus Fermentibacteria; order Candidatus Fermentibacterales; family Candidatus Fermentibacteraceae; genus Candidatus Fermentibacter; species Candidatus Fermentibacter sp. Next base: position 87,008 of record JAUCPW010000027.1, on the reverse strand, counting down.
CGACTCGCTTCTTTCCGGGGGATTCCCCGTCCTCGAGACCGTGGTCGCCGGATACACCGTCGGCGGCGCCACCCTGGAGGACCACTTCCACGACCCTGCGCTGAGGATGCTGCTGCAGTCGCGGGAGTGGGATCTCGTGATACTCCAGGAACAGAGCCTCAGGCCCATCGAGGATCCCGGGAGCATGTGGGAGTATGCCTTCCGCCTCGATTCGCTCGTCACGGCCCGCGGAGGCCGGACGGGCTTCTTCATGACCTGGCCGAGGGAGTACGCCCCCGGGACGCTCGCAGATCTGGAATACGCCTATTCGTACGCGGGGGCTCATCTCGACGCATCCGTCGCCCCGGTCGGGACGGCCTGGCTCAGTGCGCTCGGGATGGAACCGTCGCTGGACCTGTGGGAGGACGACCAGAGCCATCCCACGATGACCGGAACGTACCTCGCGGCCTGCGTCATCTACTCGCTCCTGACGGGGGAGAGCGCACAGGGCGCCGGATACGTTCCCGGGGGCATAGGACCCGGGGAGGCGGCCGTCATCGCCCAGGCCGCCATGGATGTCGTTTCGGCCAGGGCTCCGGTCGACTGGCGCTGGTTCTGAACGTGCCGGCCCACCGGGGGGTGCCGCCATGGACCGAAGTGTTCTGCAGGAAAGGTGGATGAGATGTCTCCCAGGAACCTGTTCGCGGCCGCCCTGGCCGTCATCATGGCGGCTTCGTGCTCGTGCAGCATCACCGATCCCCTAGGATTCTCGAATCTGTCCTTCAGGCTCGAGAACACCGAGGACTTCACCATCTGCGGGATAGAGCTGGACAACCTCTCAGAACTCGACGCCGCCCAGGTCATCCAGGTGGTCTCGTACTGGGCCGAGGGCGAGGTGCCCGTCGACATGATCCTGAACGTCGGGATACACAATCCCAACGACGGCTCCTCCGGCTTCCTGCTGGCCGCGGCCACGATCCTGTCGATGCCGTGGGACCTCTACATGGATACCGAGTCGGGAGCCGGCTTCGACACGACCTGTGTGGCCTCGGGCGAGTGGCTCGACCCGTTCGAGGTGCCGGGCGACTCCACCACGACGATCCTGCCTCTCGACATCGGCTTCGACGCAGTCCAGGTGCTGTCGGCCATGGATGCGCTCGATTTCATCGACCTCGCCCTGGCGGTCGGAGGGATAGACGGCGATCTCAGGGACGACGATCACCTCGGCAGGCTCCTGCTCGAGATCCAGCCGTCGATAGACACCCCCTTCGGGACCTTCACGTATCCCGATCCCCTGGGCGTGAGGCTGGACTGGGTGGAATAGGCGGCCCGGCACTTCCCCCCGGGCGGGGCAGCGGCTAGATTAGCGATGTCGTGTCCCGTCATATCCCAGTTACATAAGTACAGAGAGGTGAGGAGATGTCCAGGAGGATCTTCGAGGATCTGTCGAAGCTGATCGAGACAAAGAAGAAGGATGGGCTCTACAAGGAGGAGCGCATCATAGAGTCCCACCAGGGCGCCGAGATCACGGTGGGCGGGCGCAGGGTCCTCAACTTCTGCGCCAACAACTACCTCGGCCTGTCCAGCCACCCCGCGGTCCTCCAGGCCGCGAAGGACACCGTCGACAGGCGCGGGTACGGCATGTCCAGCGTGCGCTTCATCTGCGGCACGCAGGACATCCACAAGCAGCTCGAGAAGAAGGTCAGCGAGTTCCTGGGCACCGAGGACACCATCCTCTACGCAGCCTGCTTCGATGCAAACGGCGGCGTCTTCGAGCCCTTCCTCGACCAGGACTGCGCCATAATCGCCGACCAGCTCAACCACGCCTCCATCATCGACGGCGTGAGGCTCTGCAAGGCCAAGCGATACGTCTATTCCCACATCCAGATGGGCCCGGGCGAGTGCGAGTTCGACGGCAAGAAGCAGCTCGGTCTGGAGGGGGTGCTCCAGCTCGAAGAGGTCAGGAACTGCAAGTACCGCATGATAGCCACGGACGGCGTGTTCAGCATGAACGGCGACCTGGCGCCGCTGGACAGGATCTGCGCGCTCGCGGAGAAGTATGACGCGCTCGTGATGGTCGACGACAGCCACGCCTCCGGATTCGTGGGGAGGACCGGCCGCGGCACCCACGAGTACTTCGGCGTCATGGACAAGGTCGACCTGATCACCACCACGTTCGGCAAGGCCCTGGGCGGCGCCAGCGGCGGCTGCACCAGCGGGCGCGCCGTCCTCATAGACTGGCTGCGCCAGGTCTCCCGCCCCTACCTCTTCTCCAACACCGTGGCCCCGTCGGTAGTCGGCGCCACGATGAAGGTCCTCGAGGTCCTGAGCGGCTCCACGGAGCTCCGCGACAGGCTCGAATGGAACCAGAAGTACTTCCGTGAGAAGATGACTGCCGCCGGTTTCGAGATACTCCCCGGCGACCACGCGATCGTCCCCATCATGTTCACCAAGTTCACGCCCGACGACGCCCCCGTGGCCCAGGCATTCGCGAAGGACATGCTGGCCGAGGGGATATACGTGATAGGCTTCTTCTATCCCGTCGTGGCGAAGGGGCAGTCCCGCATCCGGGTCCAGCTCTCGGCCGCGCACACGAAGGACCATATCGACAAGGCCATCGAGGCCTTCGTGAAGGTCGGCAGGAAGCACTCCGTCATCTAGCGGCGCGTCCCGTACGGCAGGAGAGGCGGGGCTCCGGCCCCGCCTCGACTTTTCGAGACCATGCCTGTCGAGCCCGTGGTCCGCGGTACCGCCGGAACCCGAACAGCCCGGCTCTTGTCCGAAATCGGAAGCCCTGATAGAATCGCATCATGAACACCCCTGCACGGCCCCGGTCGTCCCCGCTGGCAAAGGCCGCCCTGGCCCTGCTGGCCGCCGGGCTGATCGCGGTGATCGCGGGCTTCGTCTACGACGTCCTCTTCGCGGGGATACCCTACCAGGACCCGCCTCCGGGCATTGCGGCCGAATATGCCCGCCATTCCTCGACAGCATCGGGCATCAGGTGGGCAGGGGCGGCCCTGCTGTCGGCTGGAGTGCTGACGCTGATCTCCGCCCGCATCGCACGGCCTCACGGCTCCGTGACCCGCTGAACAGCCGTCCCGGAGCCGGCCCGGCATCGAAGACCTCGAAGAATGCTGCCGGAAAGGCTGTTTCCGCATGTTTGAAGCCCGCGATTTGCGTCGGATTCTGACAGTGCATATATTCCTGACCTGAGAATGCCTCTTTTGCCGGTTTCCGCGGATGTGCCGCCCCCTCAAGAGAGCCTGCTCACCGCGGGCCTTCACGATTTGAAATGGATCGCCCGCAGCCGCGCTTGTGCGGCCGTTTCTCCACCACGCGTCCGGCGGGTCTAGATCTGTAACAACGAAGCCGGACACGGAGAAAATGACTGAACAGACGAAGACGGCAGCCACGACGGCGGGGTCGTCAGCGGAACGGGCCCGTGCAGCGGATCCGGAGGGCGTGTTCGAGGCCCTGATCCCCGAGATCAGGAGGGCCATCGCAGCAGAGGGCTACACTTCCCCCACTCCGATCCAGGAGAAGTGCATACCTCACCTCCTGGCCGGCAGGGACATCATGGGCACGGCCCAGACGGGCACCGGCAAGACGGCAGCCTTCGCGCTCCCGATGCTCCAGAGGCTCTACGCCGATCGCAGGGCGCCGGTCCCGGGTTCGCCCCGTGCGCTCATCCTGGCTCCGACCAGGGAACTCGCGGCTCAGATAGACGAGAGCATCGGCTCCTACGGCAGACACCTCCGGCTGAGCCATGCCGTGATCTTCGGAGGGGTGAACCAGTCGCGGCAGACCGCGGCCCTGACCCGCGGTACGGACATCCTGACCGCGACTCCGGGCAGACTCCTGGATCTCATGGGACAGGGGTTCGTCCGCCTCGAAAGGGTGGAGATCTTCGTCCTCGACGAGGTGGACAGGATGCTCGACATGGGGTTCATCCCCGACATCCGCAGGGTGCTCGCGCACCTGCCGGCGGAACGGCAGACCATGTTCATCTCGGCCACCATGCCTCGTGACATGGTGGATCTCGCAGGCACCATGGTGAGGAATCCCGTCAGGGTCTCCATATCCCCCGAACAACCCACGGTGGAACTCGTTTCGCAGAAGGTCCTCTTCGTGGACAAGGGGAACAAGGATGCGCTCCTGGTCTCGCTCCTGAACGATCCCGAGGTGTCCAAGGCCCTCGTCTTCACCCGCATGAAGCACACGGCCAACAAGGTGGTCAGGAAGCTCCAGGTGAACGGCATACAGGGAGAGGCCATCCACGGGAACAAGAGCCAGGCTGCGCGCACCAGGTCCCTCGAGGAGTTCAGGCACGGCAGGTGCAGGGTCCTCGTCGCCACCGACCTGGCGGCCAGGGGGCTGGACGTGGAGGACGTCTCGCACGTGATCAACTACGACATGCCCCGGGAGGCCGAGACCTACATCCACCGGATCGGCCGCACCGCCAGGGCCGGAGCAGCCGGCGACGCACTCTCGCTGTGCACTTCGGAGGACGGGGCCAGCCTCGCAGACATCGAGCGCCTGCTCGGCGAGCCCGTGCCGGCCGAGAAGGAACACGCATTCCACTCCGAGGAGGCCTTCCGGATGTCCCGGAACACGGGCGGCGGCGCGCGTGGCGCGGGGGGCGGGACTCCCGGCTCCAGGCTCGTCTATAACGGCATCAGGAGGCGCGGCAGGCGCTAGTCCGCCCCTCCCGGCAGGACGCGGAGGCCGCCTTCGGGCGGCCTCTTGTCCCCGCCCCCCGTCTTTGTATCGTAGAGCATCGGCCGGAGCATGGCCGGAAGAGGGGATGGATCCGGGGTTTGATACTGGACGGTGCATCCTGCGACCTGATCCTGGACGACCTGTTCGAAGGGCTCTACGTGGTCGACAGGAACCGGAGGATAGTGTTCTGGAACAAGGCCGCCGAGAGGATCACGGGCTTCACCGCGGCCGAAGTCACGGGCTCGTCCTGTGCCGACAGCATACTCAACCATGTCGACTCGAAGGGGATGAACCTCTGCACGGGCGCATGTCCGCTCGCACAGACCCTGGCCGACGGAGTCCACCGTGAGGCCGACGTCTTCCTCCACCACAGGGACGGGCACAGGGTTCCCGTCTCGATCCGCATCAGCCCGGTCACCGATGCGTCGGGAAACCTGATAGGGAGCGTCGAGCTCTTCTCGGACTCGAGCCGCAGGTCTGCCATAGAGTCGAGGATCAGGGAGCTGGAGGAGATGGCCTACCTCGACGATCTCACCAGGATCGCCAACAGGAACCGGCTCGAGAGCGAGATAACCGAGAGGCTGAGCCGCACCGGGGCGGTCGGCAGGGGTTTCGGCCTGCTCTTCATGGACATAGACGACTTCAAGAGCTTCAACGACACATACGGGCACGACACCGGCGACCAGGTGCTGAAGTCCCTCGCCGCGACCCTCACGGTGAACGCCCGCCCTTCGGATTTCGTCGGGAGATGGGGCGGTGACGAGTTCGCGGTGATAGTCGACGGCTGTTCGCCGGAGAGCCTCGCCGCGGTCGGCAACAGGCTGCGCATGCTGATCAGCGCATCCTACGTGAGGACGGGCGATCTGTCCCTCAGGATCACCGTCTCCATCGGGGCGACCGTCCCCGTGCCCGGGGACACCCTGGAGGCGATGGTCAAGCGTGCGGACGGACTGCTATACGAGAGCAAGCGAGCCGGCAAGGACCGCCTGTGCAGCGGATAGCGCCGATGCCCCCGGAACCAGCATGGAGGATCTGATGCCCGTACGCCTGAATGCCTACGCCATGATCGTCGGAGGGGCGGGGGGCATCGGCCGCTCGGCCGCCGGCCTGTTCCGCCGGAACGGATGGGACATCCTGCTCGCCGACCGCGACCCGGCGCGACTGGGGGACGCCGCATCGTCCCTGCCGCCCGGTCCGGGGTCCGTTTCGACGATCGTCCTCGACATGAACGACGGTGAGTCCGTGCGAAGGACCGCCGGGCGGATGGAGGACGGCGGCATCCGGATAGGTGCGCTCGTAGTGGTCGCGGCCGTCCACGGGACATGGCCGGCCGAACTCCTGCCCGATACGGAGATCGACCGGGTGATGTCGACCAACCTCACCTCCCACATCAGGCTCGTGCGCGACCTGCTGCCCCTCCTGGACAAGGGTGCGAGGCTGGTGGGAGTGAGCTCGATCGCCGCCAGCGTCGGCGTTCCTATGTCCTCCATGTACTCGGCGTCGAAAGCCGGGATGGAGGCCTTCTACGAGTGCCTCGCCACCGAGCTCTCGCACAGGGGCATAAGGGTCTCGGTGGTGCGCCCCGGAAACGTGGACACCGGCTTCAACGAGACCGGCAACGGCTTCCCCGGTTGCGGCGACCCGGCAGTGGACCTCGCCTACGCGCGGGTCGTCTCGGGGATAGACAGCAGCCTGGGCATGCCGCCCCGGAGGGTGGCCGAAGCGGTCTACCGGGCTGCGACGAGCCGGAACCCGAGGTTCCTCTATGTCGTGGGGATGAATGCCCTGAAGGCCCACTGGGCGGTTAGGATCCTGGGCAAGGAGCTCGCGGTGCGGCTCATGGCCAGGTTCTTCGGACTGGACGGTCCGGGCGCAGGCAGACCCGGGCAGGGAGGGAGCCGATGAGATTCCTGGCTGTGATCGTGCTGATCCTCGGCATCGTCTTCTTCATCGCATCGGCCGACATCGGGCAGAGCGGGAACATGATCCCCCGAATGATCATAGGCGCCGTCCTGTGCGGGGTGGGCATCTTCCTGTACGTGCATTCGGGGAGGAAGGGGCGCAGGGACGCTTCGCAGGGCGCCCCCGCACAGAGGATCGAGTTCTCGGGCGACGTCAAGCTGCAGGAGATCACTTGCAGCAAGTGCGGCGGGGCGCTGTCCTCCAAGGATGTGGCCGTCAGAGCCGGCGCTGTTTTCATAACATGTCCCTACTGCAAGTCCGAGTACCAGGTCGAGGAAGCCCCGAAATGGTAGCGCGCTGCATCTGGCTCTCTGCCCTCATTGCCGCAGCCATTCCCGCGGCTGCCCAGAACTACAGGTTCGAGATCCCCAAGTATGTCTGCAACGTGTCCCTCGACGAGGACGCCACTCTCGCGATATACTACGAGATCACCTTCCACTGCATGCCGGGCGCCGACCCCATCGACATTGTGGACATCGGATTCCCCACCCGCGACTACGACATCTCTTCGGTGGCCGCCGAGATCGACGGGACGCCCCTCACGACGATCAGGCCATCCGAGTACATCCCGGTGGGCGTGGAGATCCCGCTCGGAGACGCTGCCGTGATGCCCGGCGAGACCTCCGTTCTGAGGGTGAGCGGGAACAACCCCGGCATGGCCTTCAGGGACTCCTCGGATCCGTCATACGCCTCCACCGAGTTCGCGCCGACCTGGTTCGACCCATCCTGTGTCCAGGGCGAGAGCGACTGCGTGATCTCCTTCGCCTTCCCGCCCGGCGCCGATTCGGCGTCCGTCAGGTACCACGGCACGCCCTTCACGGGCGCATGGATCTCCGACGACGGCAGGGTCGTCTACGAATGGCGCATGGAGGCGGCCATGTCCTCCGCCCGCACCATCGGCGTCTCGTATCCCGCCTCCCTGCTATCGGTGGAGGTTTCGGACGCCCCGCGGCAGTCATACGGTTCGGGCGGGGGCATCAACTGGTCCCTGATCCAGAACGCCTGTCCCGTGATCTGCGGAGCGGCCTTCCCGATCGGCTTCCTCGCACTGATCATCTACGCGGTGAGCAGCGCCGACCGCAGGAAGCTCGACTACCTGCCGCCGAAGCTCGGGGTCGAGGGCACCGGGATCAGGAGGGGGCTCACGGCCCCGATGGCGGCGATACTCCTGGAGCTGAAGCTGGAGAAGGTTTCGGCGCTCATCCTCTACGGGCTCGTGCTCAAGGGCGCCGTCGATCTCGAGTCCGACGGGACCGTCCCAGGCGCCCGGCCCGTGATCAGGAAGAGATCCCCGATACCCGACGGTCTCCACGTATATGAGAAGGGTTTCCTCGAGGCTCTCGCCGACGACCCGCAGGGTGCGGTGAAGGCCGATTCGGCCGGCCTGAAGAAGGTCTTCGTCGAGATGGTGAAGGACCTCAAGGAGAAGATGGCCGGTTTCTCCGCCAGTGAGACGAGGGAGTACTACAGATCGATCATCTCCACGGCCTGGAAGACGGCATCCGAGGCGGGCACCCCGGAGACCGTGGGCGCCGTCCTGGGCGAGCAGCTACAGTGGATGATGATGGACAAGGATTTCGACGATAGGGTCGGCAGGCTGCCGGCGGCGGCCTACATACCCATAAGGACCATCGGCTCCCATGCGACCGGCCGCCTGGTCACCGGCCAGGGCAACGTGAGCATCGTCCAGGCCTGCTCCCGAATCGCCGGTTCGCTCGAGTCGGCTGCGGGCGGCATCGTGTCCTCGTTCTCCTCGCTGGCTTCCGGGGTCACGGCCGTGACGAATCCAGTCCCAGTGAGCTCGGGCTCCAGCGGCAGGTCCGGCGGATCCTGCGCCTGCGCGTGCGCATGCGCCGGGTGCGCCTGCGCCTGCGCCGGAGGTGGGAGATGAAGTTCTTCGACAGGACTCCTCCGGGCCCGATCGCACCCGCCGGGCTCCACCACTACAGGCGCGGCTCCAGGAGGGTCCACCTGAGGGTGGGGCGGGACGGGAGCGGCGTGCTCTCCATAGACGCCTCGAAGATAGTGCACCTCAACCGGACCGCCTGCGACATGGCATGGCTCGTCCTCGAGGGGGTGCCGCGCCGCGAGGCGGTGAAGAGGATCAGGGGCCTGTACAGGACCGGGTCCGGTCGTGCCGGGACGGACATCGATTCCGTCGGGCGGGCCATAGATGCGTTCCTGGAGGAGGGGTCGGCCTGCCCCGTCGAGTTCCTGGGGCTCGACAGGCTGGAGCCTTTCTCCGTGCCGGTCGAGGCACCGTTCAGGGCCGATCTCGCCCTGACCTACAGGTGCAACGTCGACTGCCTCCACTGCTACAACGGAGACAGGCGGAGCACCGAGCTGGACACGGACTCCTGGCGCCGGATCATGGGCATCCTGTGGGATGCCGGGGTGCCGCACGCCTGCTTCACTGGAGGCGAGGCCACGCTGAGAGACGACCTGCCCGATCTGATAGCCCATGCCGAGAGCATCGGCATGGTTGCGGGACTCCTGACCAACGGCGTCAGGCTCGCCGACAGGACATACATCGACACGCTGGCCGGGGCCGGCCTCGACTACGTCCAGATCACGCTGGAATCCCCCGAGGAACGGGTCCACAACGGCATGACACGGTCCGACTCGTTCGCGAGCACCGTCGAGGGTCTGAGGAACACCGCAGCTGCGGGCATGTACGCCATCACCAACACCACCGTCACGAGGCTGAACGCCGGAACCGCCGCCGCGATGCCCGGCTTCCTGAAGAGCCTCGGGATAGGTGCCTTCGCGATGAACAGCATCATCCACAGCGGCCGGGGGCCGACCTCGGGCGTCGAGCTCTCGCCGGACGAGACCTGCGACATCCTCCTGCGGGTGAGATCCGAGGCCGACCGGCTGGGGATGAGGATGATCTGGTATTCGCCGACCAGGTACTGCGATCTCGACCCGGTCGCACTCGGGCTGGGGCCCAAGAGGTGCACGGCGGGACAGTATAACATCTGCGTCGAGCCGGACGGTTCGGTCATACCGTGCCAGAGCTACTACGAGAAGGCTGGAAACCTGCTCACCGACTCCTGGGACAGTATTTACAATTCCCGTCTCTTCCGGTCGATCCGCGAAAGGGACTGGCTTGGTGAAGAGTGCCGGGAGTGCAGCGACAGGGACCTCTGCGGGGGAGGCTGCCCGCTTCCTGCGGGCGGTCCCGGGGTCGCCTGCCCCGACATGCTCTCCAACCCCTGAGACTGCCATGCCCGGGGGATGGTACTGCCTGCCCCTCGAGGCCAGGGATGCGGTCTACCGAAGGCAGGCCTGCGAGACGGCCGCGCTCAGGCGCTTCATCTACGGCCTCCTGAACCTGAGGTCCGCCGGATCGGTGCTGGAGCCGGGATGCGGCACGGGGCTGGTTCTCGAAGAGGTCTCGATGCTCACGGATGCGGTGCTGACAGGCATGGACCGCGACGCGGAGGCTCTCTCCATCGCATGCAGCAGAACCGCGAGACTCCATGCCGTCGAGTGCGACATCGAAACCGCGGTTCTTCCCCGCTCCGGGATCGTTCTCCTCTCCCACGTCCTGCTCGAACTGGGGAAACCCGCGGAATTCCTGCGGAGGATCCGGGGATGCCTCGGAGGGGGAGGGAGGCTGGCCGTGCTGGGGGAGTACGACTGGGATTCCGCGGAATTCCCGGGAGACCCCGGCCTGCTCTCGAGGGTGAAGCGCTCCATGGCTGACGACGGCCTCGATCTCACACTGGCAGGCATGCTGCCCGGACTCCTCGAGAGGTCCGGCCTGCGGGTGATCCACTCGGGTTCGACCGTTTCGGCCAGGCCTTTCGATGCAGGTTTCCTCTCGGGTCTTCCCGGCGTCCTCGATGACGGCGGAGCCGCCCCCGCAGGCCCTCTCCATCTCCCGGTGAAGTGGGCGGTATGCGCGAGGTGACGGGCGTTCCCCGGACCGTATCTGTCGGAGTGTCGCCCGGGATAGAGATCTCCGTGCGCCGGAGCACCAGGGCCAGGCGGGTGAGCCTGCGGGTGTCGGCCGGGAGGGCGGAGCTGGTCGTCCCCGCAGGCGTTTCCGAGAGCAGGGCCAGGGAGTTCGCTGAGTCCAACGCCGCCTGGATCGTCCGCAAGCTCGAGGAGTCGCGCGCGCATGCCGCTCCGGTCCCTGCCGCCACCGGTCTGCCGAGCATGGACGTTCTCGCCTCCGAAGGGGCGCGATTCCCATACCGCGGAGCAACCGGGGTCGTCCGGGTGGAGATCGGGGATTACCGCAGGATCCGGGTCGAGAAGGATGGATGCTTCGTCGTGCATGCTCCGGCGGGCGCCACGGCCGTCTCCGTCGAAAAGGCCCTGAGGGTGTTCCTGGATGGTGAGCTGGAGAGCGTGTTCCGGATGTGCCAGGCCAGGTTCCGGGCGGAGACGGGCAGGACAGCCGCCGGTCTGAGGTTCCGGGACATGAAGACGCTGTGGGGCAGCTGCAGCGCATCCGGCATGGTGACGCTCAACAGGCAGCTGTCCCGGCTCCCGGTCGCGATCGTCGAGTACACCTCCTACCACGAGCTCTGTCACATCCTGGTCAAGGGCCACGGGAGGGAGTTCTGGAGCCTCCTGGCCGGTCTGGTTCCGGATTGCCGGAGCTGCAGGGATTATCTACGGAAGTGCAGATAGCCGGAGGCGGAATCCGGAAGTGGCCGACCGGGCGGGTTCTCAGTGGATGGGCGGGAGCGAAACCCTCCGGCTCGATCCCCGCGACCAGACCTCGGCCTCCAGGCTGTCGGCCGACTGCATGAGGAGGCCTCTCACGGATTCCGGGTGGTAGGTCCTCACCGTGTCCACCCTGGTGATGACGTCGCCCGGCCTGAGCCCGCACTCGTCCGCCATGCTGCCGGTGTCCACCGCGACGACGAGAACCCCGGCGGGCCTGCCAGTATCCGCACCGGCCGAGCAGGACGTGGCCGTGATGCCGAAGGGGACGTCGTTCCTCGGTGCGCCCTGCATGGCGAGATCAGCCCATATGTACCACATCTGGGTCGGGATGACCGCGAGGTAGTCGATGGCCGATGCCGTGATCGAGCGGCTCTCGTAGGTCACCACGCCCGTCACCAGCCCGACGAGGACTCCGGAGGAGTCGAAGGCGCATGCGCCCATCAGCCCCTCCATCCTCGGGGCCGAGAGCAGGAGGGCGCCGTCGTCGTAGTGGCGCTCGACCCTGGCGGAAATGGAGATCAGGCCGGAGATGCCCTGCCCGACCAGGTTCAGTACCTCCCCCGTCCCGGGCACGCGGCTCCCGGGCCTGGAGAACTCGTCGAAGACGTCGTCCCCGAACGAGAGTATCGCGATGCCGAGATCGGGGCAGATGTGGACCGTGTCGGGTTCGTAGAGCTCGCCGTCGTACTCGACGAACAGGGGCGAGTCGGGCCCCGCGAAGGCGCTCAGCGCGGCCACATGCCTGTCCGAGATGGCCACGCCGGTGGAGAGCTCGGTCACTCCCGGCACCCTCTCCCGGCGGATCGTCACCACCGGCGGGAAGGAGGCCTGCGCGGCGAGAGCCGCCATCAGTACGGCATGGAGGATCATGGGATCAGAAAGTGACCAGGCTGGCTGGCCTTATGTAGGCTGTCAGGGGAGGAGTGGTGACGTCGTGCTTCCAGGATTCGCCGACGTTCTCGGCCTTCTCCGCCGCTGCGTCGATCGTGCTCTGCATCTGTCCCCCGCCGCCGCCCAGCGTGAGTCCCAGCGCTATCAGCAGAGCGGCCACGAAGGGCAGCGCCACTGCGTATCTCCTGCGGATCCGGCTCCTGGGCCGGACCTCCATGGCGGCCAGCCTTGTCCTGACGCGCTCCTCGAGATCGGCCGGGGGCTCGGGCCGTGAGATCTCGCGGAAGACCCTGGAGATGTCCCTGTTCATATCGAGCATGCGCTTGCAGGATCTGCAGCCGGCGGTATGGAAGTGCAGGAGCTGCTCCTCGCCGGGGCCCGACCTGCCGTCGATGACCCTGTCCATCAGTTCGAGGGCTTCCCTGCATTTCATCTCCAACGCTCCCATGCCTCGCTGAGGGATTCCCTCAGCTGTGCCCTCGCCCGGTTTATCCTGGATTTGACGGTGCCTATCCTGACGCCGAGGACCTCTGAGATCTCTTCGTAGGTGAGCTGCTGATCCTCGCGCAGCAGGAACGGTTCGCGGTAGTGAACGGGGAGCCTGTTGATGGCCTCTTCGAGGGAGGCCCGGAGCTCCCGCCTTCCGGATTCGTAATGCGGCGTGGTCGCCACGGGGCTGGTCAGGTTGACCGAATCCTCGGGGACCTGCATCCAGTGGGACCTCCTCCTCCACTCCTTCTTCGCCAGGTTGCTCGCTATGGTGAAGATCCAGGTCACCAGGGGGCGTTCGGGATCGTAGTGGTCCCTGTACTGGTGGACGCGGCAGAACGTGACCTGGAGCAGTTCCTCGGCGTCGTCCTCGTTTCCGAGCATCCTGATCAGGAGGGAGTAGACCGGACCCTGGAACCTCCTGATGACCTCGGAGAACGCGGCCTCGTCGCCCTTGCACAGGGCGATCATCAGCTCGGAATCGGTGCGTTCGTCCCTGACCTTCTGTCGACCCTTGACCAGCCTGACTGCCACTTCACCCTCCGCGATCGGCCCTGTGATCTTCTCTCGGCATTATACCGGAACCCCGCCTCCGTGTTCCAGGCCGTCACTGCACGAGCAGGGTGACCGGCATCGCGAGGCTCACGGCCGCCACCAGGGCTATCACTGCGATGCAGATCGCATTGTAGAGCCTGCCGTTGACATGGCTTCCCATCTGCGAGGAGTCGTTCACCAGGATGAGCATGAAGACGAGCACGACGGGCAGCACCAGTCCGTTCACGACCTGAGACCAGAACATCACCTTCATGTACGGGATGCCCGGGATGAGCATCGAGCCCGCCCCGAGCACGAGGAGCGCCGTGTAGAGGACGTAGAACTGCGGGGCGGACCTGAAGTCCCTGCCGACCCCGGACTCCCATCCGAATGCCTCGCATATCGTGTAGGACGTCGAGAGGGGAAGTATGCTCGCCGCGAATACCGACGCGTTCAGGAGCCCGAAGGCGAACAGGTAGGAGCTGAGCCTGCCGGCGAGGGGCTCGAGGGCCCGTGCCGCGTCGGCGGCGCTCTCCACGGGGATGCCCGAGGCGTACAGCTCACCGGCGCAGACTATCACGATGCAGGAGGCCACCAGACTCACCACGATGCAGCCCAGGACGGTGTCCAGCCTGGAATAGGCATAGTCCTTCACCGGGATGTTCTTCTCGGCCACGGAGGCCTGCTGGTAGAACTGCATCCAGGGAGCGATCGTCGTGCCGATGAGCCCCACCGCCATCACCACGAACGGCCCCGAGAGGTCGAGGTCCGGCTGTACGAAGGCCCTCGAGATGGCCGGGAGATCGGGCCGCATGATGAAGAGCGTCAGGGGATAGGCCAGGTAGAAGACGCACGCCACGAGGAACACCCTCTCGACGATCCTGTAGCTGGCTTTCGTCACCAGCAGCCAAACCAGCACGGTGCAGACCGGGATCGCCACCGAAGGCGGCAGACCGAGGATCTGGCCGGCCGAGGCGATGCCGGCGAACTCCGCTGTGATGTTGGCGAAATTCGTGGCCAGGATCAGCAGCATGAGAGAGAACGTCACCCTGACGCCGAACCTCTCGCGGATCATGTCCGACAGGCCCCTGCCGGTGACCACGCCCATCCGGTTTACCATCTCCTGGACCATGACGAGGAAGATCGTGATCGGGATCATCAGCCAGAGGAGCCTCAGGCCGAACTGGGCCCCGGCCTGGCTGTACGTCGCGAGGCCTCCTGCGTCGTTGTCCACGTTGGCCGTGATGATGCCGGGGCCCATCACGGCCAGGAAGAGGGCCGCCCGCCTCAGGAGGCCCGATCTGCGAGGCTCCGCCCCCGCTTCAGCCCGCAAGCCGCGCAAGCCTCGGGAGCAGCTCGTCGAACGCATGCTCGAAAGCCACGATGCCCTCCATCGCCCCGTATCCGTCCACCACGGGCAGGGCGTGCAGCCTGAACTTCATGAACAGTTCGGCAACGCGGTCGAGGTCGTCGTCGGGCGAGAGTGAGGTCAGCCTGCGGTTCATCAGCCCCGCCACCGGGGTTTCCGGCGGTGACGAGAGCAGGGTCCGCAGGGACAGGACACCGGAGAGCCGGCCGGATTCCGGCTCGAGGCAGTACATGTAGCCGATGAACTGCACCCCGGCTGCGTTCCCGGACAGTATCCCGAGCGCGTCTCCGACGGTCGCGCCAACCGGGCAGGACAGGTATTCGACAGTCATCAGAGAGGCCGCCGTGTCCTCCCCGGCCAGGGAGAGCCTCTCGATCAGGGCCCTGTCGGTGTCCTCCATCTCGGCCATTATGTCCTGCTGGGTGTGCTCGGGAAGCATCCCCACTATGTCCACGGCCGCCGCCGGCTCCATCTCCTCGAGGATGTCGGCCGCGGTGGCCGAGTCGAGATCGCAGATGATGGCTGCCTGGACTGCTTCCTCCGCCTCCTCCAGCACGTCGGCCACCTGCGGGGTGTCGAACGAGCGCACCATGGCAAGCCTCTCGCCCGGATCCAGTTCCTCGATGATGTCCGCCAGTTCTCCGGGATGGAGCTGCCTGAGCTGCTCCTGCCTGAGCGTCAGCTTCACCGGCTCGTTGCCCGCCGCGGGGAGCGGCTGGACGAACCGCCAGGAGACCAGCTCGTCCTTGGCCTTCCCGCCCAGGGCGGCGATGGCCTTCGACAGCCCGCCGCCCATCCCGAGGCGCCTGGCGAGCCCGGTGAGGCCTATGTCGACATGAACCAGGAACATCCGGCCTGAGTGGGCGAGGAGATGGATGTCGTTGACGCGAACTACCTTGGCGCCTTTGACATCCACCACCTGCTTGTCCAGCAGCACCCTGCGGAGATGCTGCCAGCCGGGGTCGGAGGGAGGCTCGGCGTCCGAGGCTCCGCCCTCCATGATCCCGCCCGAGAGCAGCGCCCCGCAGAGCCGCGCATCCATGGGGATGGTCCTCCTGCCGTGGCGGGTCGAGAAGATCGCAGCCTCTATCTCCGGGAACTTCTCGGAGAACGAGGCCACCAGGTCCACGAGCCTGCCGGAGAAGGATCCGTCCGAGGACCTGACCCTTCTCCCGAGGAGATCAGAAAGGTAGAGGAACACGCTGCCTTCGGGCATGCCCCACCTCCTCCGAACTGGGTCTCATTCGCCGATTATCTTCACTAGCACGCGCTTCCTGCGCCTGCCGTCGAACTCACCGTAGAAGACACGCTCCCAAGGCCCGAGGTCGAGGGCGCCTCCGGTGATCGCGAGCACGGACTCCCGGCCCATGATCTGCCTCTTGAGGTGCGCGTCCGCGTTGTCCTCGCCCCTGTTGTGCCGGTATGACGACACGGGCTCGTGCGGGGCGAGAGCCTCGAGCCAGTCGTCGAAGTCCCTGTGGAGGCCGGGTTCGGCATCGTTCACGAACACGCTCGCGGTTATGTGCATCGCATTGACGAGGCAGAGCCCCTCCGACACCCCGCTTTCGGCGACAGCCTCCTCCACCCGGTCGGTGATGTCGACGAAGCCGCGCCTGGCCGGAATCTCGAACCAGAGTTCCCTCCTGAGTGATCTCATGTGCCGTCCTCCGGGGAAGGATCGAACAGGCAGACCCCTGTCTCGATGGAGCCGACCTCCACGCAAGCTTCGAGCATAATGGATTCGGCACGCGAGAGCAGGGATTCGACCGCGCCGGGAGTGCCTGCGGTGCAGGAGGCCGCGAGCCAAGCCCTGCCCGGCATGTCGGGAGGGCCGGTCTGGGCGACCGAGAAGCCGAGCCGCCTCAGCCTGTCACGGATGGAGACCAGGTCGCCCCTTCGCTCCTTCAGCGTGTGTGCGCCCGGGAACCTGAGATCGGCTAGCAGTATCCCGGTCCAGGCCTTCGGCCCGGGGGTGTCGCGCATCTGTGGGCCTCCCGCGGGCTCACGGCCGGCCCCGCGGACCGGCGGGGGAGAGGAAGATCGCGGACAGAGGCGGGAGGGTGAGCACGAGCGAGCATGGCATGCCGTGTGCTGGCAAGGGTTCGGACTCCGCGCCGCCCATGTTGCCGGCACCCGACCCGCCGTACTCGAAGGCGTCCGTGTTGAGGAGCTCGGAGTACCCGCCCGGCGACGGGACGCCGATCCTGTATCCCCTCCTGGGCTCGGGGGTGAAGTTGAACACGCAGACCACGTGCCCGCCGGAGGAGTCCCGCCTGAGGAAGGAGACGACGGTGCTGGCGGTGTCGCTGAAGTCTATCCATCCGAATCCGGCCGGGTCGTGGTCGAGCTCGTGCAGCTCGGGCCTGCTCCGGATGAGCCGGTTGAGATCGCGCACAAGGCTCAGGATCCCCCTGTGCGGGGTATGATCGAGCAGTCCCCAGTCGATCTGGGCGTCATGGTCCCATTCCGTCCGCTGCCCGATCTCTCCGCCCATGAAGAGCAGCTTCTTCCCGGGGTGGGCCCACTGGTAGGCGAGCATCAGCCTGAGGTTGGCGAACCGCCTCCAGTCGTCCCCGGGCATCTTCCCCAGCAGGCTCGCCTTGCCGTGGACGACCTCGTCGTGGGAGAGCGGCAGCACGAAGTTCTCGCCGTAGGCGTAGAGCTGCGAGAACGTGAGCTTTTCCACGTGGTGCTTCCTGAAGACCGGATCCAGCGACATGAAGCCCAGCGTGTCGTGCATCCAGCCCATGTTCCACTTGAAGGAGAACCCCAGCCCGCCGGCCCACGGAGGGCTCGTGACACCCGGCCACGCCGTGCTCTCCTCCGCTATCGTGAACGCACCCGGGTGGAGGCTGTGTATCCTGTCGTTGAGCTCGCGCAGGAAGGCTGCGGCATCGAGGTTCTCCCGCCCTCCCTCCGGGTTGGGGATCCATTCCCCGCGCTTTCTCGAGTAGTCGAGGTAGAGCATCGACGCCACGGCATCCACTCTCAGGGCATCGACGTGGTAGCGGTCGAACCACGACAGGGCGGCCGACACCAGGAAGCCCCTCACCTCGTTCCGCCCGTAGTTGAAGATCAGTGTGCCCCAGTCGGGATGTCTGCCCAGCCTTGGATCGGCGTGCTCGTAGAGGGCCGTTCCGTCGAAGTTTGCCAGCCCGTGGGCATCGGAGGGGAAGTGGGCCGGGGTCCAGTCGAGTATCACCCCGAGCCCGGCCGAGTGGGCCCTGTCCACCAGGAACGCGAAATCCTCGGGGGAGCCCATTCGGCTGGTGGGGGCGAAGTACCCCAGGGTCTGGTATCCCCACGATCCGTCGAAGGGGTGCTCCATCACGGGCAGGAGTTCGATGTGGGTGAAGCCTGCCTCCGAGGCGTACGGGATAAGCGATTCCGCGAGCTCGCGATAGTTCAGGAACCGCCGGCCGTCGCCGGGCCTCCGCCACGAGGGCGCATGCACCTCGTAGACCGAGACCGGGGAGCGGAAGCGCGACGCCCCTGCCCTGCGCTCCATCCAGGCTCCGTCGGTCCATTCGAATCCGGAGGCTGGTGTCACCACGGAGGCTGTCGCGGGCCTGAGCTCGAACCTGGCCCCGAAGGGATCAGCCTTCTCCCGCGTGATTCCGTCGCGGCCCGTCACCGAGAACTTGTAGAACTCCCCGGGCAGGATCCGGGGGACGAACAGCTCCCAGACCCCCGACGGCCCCCGCGAGCGCATCGGGTGACGCCTGCGGTCCCAGCCGTTGAAGTTGCCAGTGACGCTCACCGTTGATGCATTCGGCGCCCATACGGAGAACAGGACGCCCTCGACCGGCCCCGCCCTCCAGGGTCTGGCGCCGAAGACGTCATAGGCCCTCCAGTGCCGGCCCTCGTTGAAGAGGTGGAGGTCGAGGTCGCCGAGCTGGGGCAGGAAGCAGTAGGGATCCTCCGTCGACCAGCTCCCGCCGTCCGGGGTCTCGAAGGAGAGAACGTACGCGAAGGGTTTCGAAGGCTTCCCCGAGGACCAGACGAAAAGGCCGTCGGGGTGCACGAGGGCCATGGGGATCCTGCCGGCGTCCGCCGGGGTCACGAAGGCCGCAGACGCCGCGGGGCAGAACGTTCGTATCTCGACCGCGCCGCCCCCCGGCCCTCCCAGCGGATGCATGCCCAGGAGAGCGAACGGGTCGGCCGGTTCTCCGCGGACGATCGCCCCGATCTCGGCGTCTGTGAGCGCTGTAGCCCCGGACATCGCGCCTCCAGTCCCGAAGGAATGTCGCCTGTTGCGCCGGAGTATAAGGCTGGCAGGGGCGTTCCGGTACACCGCAGTTCTTGACACGCCGCCCGCGCAGGGGAGATAACAGTGAGCGGTACGCCGGCCCCGCTCCGGCGAAGCCGGTGATGCGAATGGAGGGATTGCATGCTCTACAAGGTTCCGGACAGCTTCGACCCCGCAGACGGCGCGTTCAGCCTGGCGATGTTCCTGGGCTCCTGCGCCGTTCTCCTGCTTCCCAGGATATTCCTTCTGGCCACTCTCCAGAAGGCCCTGGGGAGATGCCCGTACGACAGGCGGTCGCTCAGCCCCGGGCTCGTATGGCTGAGCCTGATACCCGTTTTCTCCCTGGTGTGGGACTTCGTGGTGGTGGGAGCCACGAGCACCTGCGTCGGGAACGAGCTCAGGAGGCGCGGCGTCCCGCCCGAAGCGGCGGACACGGGCATCGCCTTCGGCCTGGTCTCCTGCCTGCTCGCCCTCTTCCTCTGGATCCCGTTCGTCAACTTCCTGGTGGGCATCGGCTTCCTGATCTGCTTCATCATCTTCTGGGTCAGGATCGCCCGTGCGTCGAACCTGCTGGCTGCGACTCCCGCACCTGCCGCGCCGGCCGTGACTCGATGACACCAGGCCCCGGTCGCCCTGGAGATATCCACCGGCTCTCGATGCGGAAGGCCCTGAACCGGTGCTCTCCCGCGAGATCCCGACCCTCGAGCCCGGCATGGTCTGCCGGTTGGTCTGCTGGGTCATGATATCCCGGATCGCGCATGACCCGGACTTGTCACCCGTTCCGGTCACTGCGGCATGACATCGAAACCCGAACTGCGAGATGGAGGAACGTCCATGGCCGGGGATGATCGCGGCCCGGGCGGTGAGGCTCCGAGGCGCAACACCCTCGGGATCCTCTCGGTGTGCTTCTGCTGGCTGCCCCTTGTGGGCCTGGTTCTCGGGATCATCTCGCTCGCGGTCAGGGAGCGGAGCCCGGTTCTGGGCATATCGGGCATCATCCTGTCGATCCTGGCGCCCCTGTTCGCCTGCGCGGCGCTCGGGGTCGGCTGCGCCTCCTGCGCGGTCAGGGGAGCGGGCGAGGCGGGGGAGTTCCTGGAGGAGACGACCTGCCGGGTCCACATGCGGGCCGTGGCTGATGCAGAGGCCGTCTATTTCGACAAGAACGGCAGGTACGGCACGCTTTCGGAACTCTCCTCCGCAGGCCTGCTCGACGCCGCCACGGATCCGTCCTGCCCGTCCTGCGGGGCGGATGTGACGCTGAGCATCGATTCCGACGGATTCACGGTCGCCTGTCCGTGCGGCGAGCACGGCTCGGTGGTCGACGGCATCGCCGACTGGAACTGAAGACCGCTGTCAAAGCAGAGGGGCGGGGTTTCGGCCCCGCCCCTCGTCGTGCCGGAAAGGCGTCTACGCCTGGGGAGCCGCGCCCTGATCAGGCTTCAGGAGGTTGAGCTTGAAGCCGAACTGGCCGATGACCGGCAGGGGGACGGCCTTGCCTCCGAAGCCGTTGAGGGCGCCCATGACGAGCAGTACGAGGCAGAACACACCCCAGATCCATCCGAGGATGGGGATGGCTACCAGGAGCATGCCGATGAGGAGAACGAGGGCCTGCTGGCAGTGGTACAGCGTGAACCTGTTCTCCTTGCCCGTCAGGTAGGCGATGAGCCAGCCTATCCAGGTCAGATAGGCGACTCCGGCCATCGCCTTGCCCTCGTCGATCTCCTGCTGCGTGAAAGTGTAGTTCGGATCCATCGTGCCCCTTTCAGGAACGAGCGCGGCATCGCCACGCTTCCCATCTCGTGCGGCTCCGCCTGTGCCGAGCCGCCCTCCACGGAACGGGAACCATCACTCGCGGACCGGGATATTGTCATGTATGAGCGGCGTGGTGTCAACTCCGCGGGCCGGGCTATATTCGAGGGAGTTCGCCGCGCCGATGGTCGTACCCCTGGAACGCAGCCACCCCGGGAGGGCGTGATGACGATCGAGGATTCCAATCTGAAGCTCTTCTCCATCTTCCACTACGTGCTTGCGGGGTTCGTTTCGCTCTTCTCCATGATCCCCCTTCTGTACCTGGGCATGGGCGTCATGTTCAGCCTCGCGCCGGCCCTGTTCGAATCCAAGGGTGTGGAGGATGCTCCGCCGGCGATACTCGGGTTCATCTTCGGCGGGATAGGCCTCGCAGGGACGCTCGTCGTCCTCTCCTTGGCCGTGATGCTCTTCCTCGGAGCCCGGAACCTCGGCAGGGCGAGGCATCTGACGCTGTGCACCGTGGTCGCTGCGCTTTCATGCTTCTTCATGCCGTTCGGGACGATCCTCGGGATCCTCACCCTGGTCGAGCTGAACAAGCGGGAAGTCAGGGCGCTCTTCGAGCCCGCGGCGGCCGCCCCGCCCGCTGTGCAGGCGTGAGGAGCCCGGATTCCACGTTGACAGCGGGCCGGGCCGGAGCTAACTTCGATTCCGACTGCATGGAGGTCGGCGGTGCCCGAGACTGTGGAGACTGACAGGCGAAGAAGCCCGCGCGCGAGGGTCGACCTCGGCGTGAGCCTCAATGTCGAGAACATGCCGGCCCTCCCCGTCGCTGCGCTCAATCTCAGCGCCTCGGGGATCTACTGCACATCCCGCGACAGGCTCGGGGAGCTCACGAGGGTCGACCTCGTACTGAGGCTCGACGACAGGTTCGTGATCCCTGCGAGGGCGGTGGTCATCCGCGAGGAGGAGCTGCCCGACGGCAGCTTCGGTCTGGGGATGTTCTTCACGAGCATACGGGACGAGCACAGGGCGCTCATAGCCGAGCTCGTCTCGGGCAACCGCACGGGGGAGAGGTCATGAAACCGTCCGCCATCGCGCCGCTGCTCCTGCTGGCTCTCCCCGCGTCCTCCGCAAAGTACGCCGGCGAGTTCATGTACATCGGGGCCGGAGCCCGCGCGCTTGGCATGGGCGGGGCCTTCTGCTCGGTGGCCGACGACGCCACCGCCGCCTACTGGAACCCCGCCGGACTCACGGGCCTCGACGGGCGCCAGATCCAGCTCATGCATTCCGAGAGGTTCGGAGGCATGGTCAAGTACGATTATCTCGCATATGCACAGCCCTATGGCGGTTCGGCCGTTTCCGCGAGCCTCTTCAGGACCGACGCCGGCGACATAGCCGACACGACGGACCTCGAGTGGTTCGACACCGGCTCCGACGGGGTCGCGGGCGCGGACGGCGAGGGTGTCCCGGGCGATTCCGGCAACGACGACTTCGACCCCACGTCGAATCCCGGCGGCACCGAGAACAACGGCGAATGGGACCCCGGCGAGGAGCTGATCTACGACGAGGGCAGGATCTCCTGGGGCAGCGCCGTCGACTATGCACTCTACCTCTCCTGGGCGCGCCCCGTCGACGAGCTGCTCTCCGTGGGCGCCAGCATGAAGGTGATCCAGCGCACGCTGATGGACCACAGCGCGTTCGGCGTGGGTCTGGACGCCGGGGTCAGGTGGACCCCTAGCGAGGTCTTCTCCGCGGGTCTGAACGTGCAGGACACGTTCGGGACGCACGTCTTCTGGGACACCGGAAGCAACGAGAGCGTGCTCCCCACCGCCAAGCTGGGCGCCTCCACGAGATGGAACCTCGGCAGGTTCTCCACAGTGGTGACGATTGCGGCCGACGGCGACTTCAGATTCGAGGGCAGAAGGTATTCGGCCCAGTACCACGTGGGCGACGTCAGTCTGGACACTCACTTCGGCACCGAGCTGCTCGTGAGGAACCGCGTCGCGCTGAGGCTCGGGTCGTCGGAAGGCTCGTTCACCGCCGGAGCCGGGCTGAGGCTGGGCGTGATGGGCCACCCGGTCAGCCTCGACTACGCCTTCCTGGGTCACGAGGACCTCGACGACACCCACAGGATCTCGCTCGGCATAGGCATCTGACCCCGGTCGAATGACTTTCAGCGGTGAGCTCCTGAGGAAGGCCGTCCACCTGGCGTCGATAGTCATACCCCTCGCCGCCCTCCTGATGGAAAAGACCCTGCTCGTGATGGTCCTTGCCGGGGCCGCACTGCTGCTCCTGCTCGTCGACTACCTCAAGCTCAGGAACCACGGGTTCAAGGCCTTCTTCATGTCCGCATTCGGCGAGCTCCTCCGGAAGCACGAGAGGCAGGGCGGGATCACCGGCTCCACCATCCTGGTGGCCTCGGCTGCGCTGACGATCCTGGTCTACAGGCAGGAGACCGCGGTCGCGGCGCTTCTGTTCCTCAGCCTGGGGGACAGCATGGCGGCTCTCGTGGGACGGCGCTACGGAAGGATCAGGCTGGTGTGCGGCCGCACCCTCGAGGGCAGTCTGGCCGCACTTCTGAGCTGCCTCTTCGCGAGCGCCGTCCTCCTCCTGATATGCCCGTTCTTCGGCTGGCACCTCACTCCCTTCGCCCTCATCGCCGGCTCCCTCGCCGCCACGGTGGTCGAGCTGGTGGACATCCCGCTCGACGACAACTTCCGCATACCGGTCATCTCCGGGCTGGTGATGGAGCTGCTGATCCCGGGCTGACGCCCGGAATCGGGAGGCGGGATGGAAGCCGTTCCGGCGCGCAGGTACTGGATGGAGGTCTACGGCTGCCAGATGAACGTGAGCGATTCCGAGAACATCTGCGGAATCCTCGATGCGGCAGGCTGGTCGAGGGTCGAGGATCCCGACGGGGCCGACGCCATCCTCGTGGTCACCTGCGCCGTGCGGGAGCATGCGGAGGTGAGGGCGCTCGGCCGCATCACACAGCTCGGTGCGAGCCGGGGCGGTCGGGGAAGGCCCGTCACGGCAATCTGCGGCTGCGTTGCCGAGGAGCACGGGAGCGCCCTCCTCGAAAGGTTCCCCGTCATCGACCATGCCGTTGGTCCCGACAGGTACCGGGATCTCCCCGGAATCCTCGAGGGGGGAAGATCCGCCTCCATCGGGCACGGGGATCACCACTACGAGGGCGTCGTGCCGGTGAGGCGCACCTTCCCGAGGAGCTTCGTCACGATCATGAGGGGATGCGACAACTTCTGCAGCTACTGCATCGTGCCCTACGTCAGGGGCCGCGAGAGGAGCCGGCCGGCGGGGGAGGTCCTCGCGGAGGTCGCCTCTCTGGCTTCCTCCGGCTACGGCGAGATCACCCTGCTGGGACAGAACGTGAACTCCTACAGTTCGGGCGGGACAGGCTTCCCCGAGTTACTCGAGCGCGTATCCAGGGCCGCGGGAGGAGCCTGGGTCCGGTTCGTCACGAGCCATCCCCGCGACCTCACCCAGGGTCTGGTCGAAACCATGGCGTCGTGCAGGAACGTCTGCAGGATGCTCCATCTCCCGGTGCAGTCCGGCAGCGACTCCGTGCTGGCCGCCATGAACCGGGGATACACGCGCGGCGCCTACCTCGCGAAGGTGCGCATGCTCCGCGAGGCGATGCCCGGGATCGTGCTGTCCACCGACATGATCGCGGGGTTCCCCGGCGAGACGGAGGGAGATCTCGAGGACAGCGCGGCCCTCCTCGAGGAGGTCGGGTTCGACTATGCCTTCCTCTTCAGGTATTCCGAGAGGAAGGGTACGGCGGCGGCCGCCATGGAGGGGCCGGTTCCGGTGCGGACGAGGCTCGAGAGGCTGCACCGGCTCCAGGAGATACAGGGGGCGGTCACGCGGAGGCTTTCGGCCGGGCTGGCCGGAAGGCTCGTGCCCGTCCTTGTCACGGGGCCGGGGAGCAGGCCCGGCCAGACCCTGGGCAGGACCGCGGGCAACAGGGCCGTGGTCTTCGAGGGAACGCCCGCGCCTGCAGGCCGCTTCGTCCTCGCGGAGATCGAGTCGGGCGACGGCTGGACCCATTTCGCGCGGTTCGAGAGGGAGCTGGGGG
Source organism: Candidatus Fermentibacter sp. (assembly GCA_030373045.1). NCBI lineage: Bacteria > Pseudomonadati > Candidatus Fermentibacterota > Candidatus Fermentibacteria > Candidatus Fermentibacterales > Candidatus Fermentibacteraceae > Candidatus Fermentibacter > Candidatus Fermentibacter sp. Next base: position 62,288 of record JAUCPW010000027.1, on the reverse strand, counting down.
GGGCCGAGCGGTTCGAGGCATGCGAGGCATGGGCCGGCGCAGGCCGCTGAAACCGCTCGAGCGCGCATCCAGGAGGATCCTGGCGCGCATGCTGGGAGGTCCCGCGCGCCCGGTCGCCGGCTGCGAGCCGCCGGAACCGCGTTCCGTGCTGGTGGTGAGGCCGGATTCGAGGCTGGGCAACCTCGTGCTGGTGCTGCCCCTGATGGACGGGCTCCGGCGCAGGTTCCCCGATGCGCTGGTCACCCTCCTCGCCAGCGACCGCTTCGCCGCCCTGCCCGCCGGGCAGGGTTACGACGTCCTGCCGGTGGCCAAGGCCCGGATGGCCTCGCGCCCCTGGCTCTTCCCGGGATTCGCCGGGAGACTCCGCGCCCGGGGATTCGACTGCGCGGTGGACGCCTCGCATCCCTTCGCGTTCTCCCTGTCGGGGGCAGCGGTCTGCCGCCTGTCGGGAGCCGTGACGAGGATCGGATCCGAAGCGGGGGGGCAGGACGGCTGGTTCACGCACCTGGTCCCGGGGATGTCGCCCGATGACCACGAGAGCCTGACTCTCCACCGGCTGGGATCGCTCTGGAAGGGATGGCCGGGCTTCTCGCCACCGGTGCTGAGGGCCCGGGGGGCGTCGTCTCCCGGCGGCATCGGCCTGCATGTGGGGGCCAGCAGGGGCAAGTTCATCCCCCGTGACACGCTTGCCGGGATAGCCACAGGGCTCTGCGGGATGGGAAGGGTGACGCTCTTCTGGTCCGGCCCGGAGGAGCACGCGATCGCATGCAGCCTGGAGGGTCGGGGCCCGGCGGTGTCTCCCGCGCTCGACATCGACGGGCTGCTCGACGCCGTGTCGGGGCTCGACCTGTTCGTGACGGCCGACAACGGACCCATGCACGTGGCCTCCGCACTGGGAGTCCCCGTGCTGGCCCTGTTCAGGTTCCCCAACCATTCCAGGTTCGGACCGCTCTCGGAGGGATCGAGGGTGCTCTGCGACCCCGCCGGATCTCCGGCCGGGATGGTGCTGGAAGCCGCCCGGGCCATGCTCCCGGTCCCGGGGCGCGGCTGAGGGGAGCGGATCGCGGCCCGACCCGCCCGTCAGTCCTCCGGGTCGTCCTCTCCGTCCTCGTCATCTCCGTCGTCCTCGTCGTCCTCGTCTTCATCGGCTTCATCTCCGCCGGCTCCGTCAGCCGCCTGGCCACCGAGCGACCTGTCCGGCGCACCCGGGCGGGCATCCCTGGCCCTGCGGTCGGCCGCCAGCCCGTCCAGCACCTCGCGGACGGACATCTCCGTCGACGCCAGCCTCGCCCTGAGCTCGCGGATGAGCCCGGCCGCCCTGCGGACCCTCGACTCGAGCTCGTCGAGAGGGCAGTCCTCCCTGCCGACCCCGTCGACTATCGCTGTCAGCTCCTCCATCTGCTCCTCGAAAGAGGGTCCCTTCCTCCTGCTCATCCTTCACTCCGTTCCGGGCCGGGTGAGCCGCCCGGACTCGAGGGGCCGGCGTGCGCGGCATCGTCGCGCTCGACTGCCTCGGTCCGCGCGGTGATGCGGCCGTCGCTCAGCCTGAGCCGCACGACGCGGCCCGGGGACGTTCCTTCCACCGATCTGAGAATCCTGCCGTGCTCGTCGCTCGCCACGGCCCATCCCAGGGCGAGCATCCTGGCGGGTTCGCGCGCCTCCACGGAAGCGGAGAGGATGCCGATCCTCCGGTCGGCCTCGCGGAGCCTCCGCCCGCAGGCCTCCGGGAGCCCGGACAGAGCATCCTCGAGATGGATGCCGGCCCTCTCGAGCCTGCCGGAGATCTTCCGGATCGAAATGCCGTCGGACAGGGAGGACAGCCTGCGGTCGGCGGAGGCGATCCTCCGTTCCGCGGCCGGACCGAGCCACGCAAGGCTCCTGTCCAGGGTCCCCGTGACGCCTCTCGACACCGACGCCACACCCGAAAGCAGCATGAAGGCCGAGGATTCGAGCCTGTTCATCTCAGCCCCGAGCCTGGGCAGGATCGAGAAGCCGAGAGCCCTGGCGGCCCCGTCGAGCTCCTGCGCGGCATCGGCCACCCTGTCGACCAGGATGGACGCCGCGTGGGTCGGGGTCTTGGCCCTCGTATGAGCTACGAAGTCCGGGACCGTGAAGTCTATCTCGTGCCCGATGCCGGAGATGACCGGCACCGGGAAGGCTGCGATCGCCCTCCCGACCGGCTCCGAGTCGAACCAGGCCAGATCCTGGGCGGAACCGCCCCCCCTGGTGATTACGACGGCGTCCAGCCCGTCGATCCGCCCGAGGCGGGCCAGGGCGGCGAGGAGCGACTGCCCCGTGGTCACGCCCTGCATCATCGCGGGGTGGAAGACGACCTCGAACGGGAAGCCGCTCTCGCGCAGGGTCGAGAGGAAGTCCTCGAGCGCGGCGGAGCCGGGGGCGCTTATCAGTCCGATGCGGAGCGGCAGGGCGGGGAACGGGAGGGAGGGGTTGCGGGTCGTCAGGCCCTCCTTCGCGAGCCTGTCCACGACAGCCCTGAGGTGGAGTTCCGAAGCCGAACCGAAACTGTACGGGTCGAAGGCCTCGACGATGAACTGGAACCTGCCGGAACGCGGCCAGAGGTCGACTCGTCCGAGGACCCTGACGCTCATCCCGGGCTCCGGCCGGAAGAGCATGCCCATCCTGGCGAAGTCCCTCGCCACGATCGAACGTGCACCGGCAAAGAGCACGCAGTCGACGGATGCGGCCGCCTGGCCTCCGCCGGCGGTCTCGTCGAGGAGCTGGAAGTACGTGTGGCCGCTCTGGCCGGGCGAGAGTCTACCGGAGAGGGAGCCCCTCAGCCATACCGGATACGGGAAGACGGTCTGGAAGAGATCCCGGACCTTCGTGTTCAGCTCGAGAACGGAGATGTCCCCGCCGGGCCCGGGATTCAAGCTCAGTAGACCTTCAGGTCGTAGCTCCCGCCGGTTTCGCCTATGTCGTGGATCACGATGAAGGCAGGGCCGGTATAGGGGGCCGTGAGGGTGAAGCTCTCGGAGCCCTCGCTGCCTCCGTCGGCGATCGAGAATCCCCTCGCATAGAGGTAGTCTTCGTAGTACGGGAGGCTCATGAACTCGTCGAAGTCCATGTCCCTCGAGGCGACGGTGACATCGAAGTCCGCCGGGGGAGGGGGGCAGTCGAGAACGATCCAGTAGTCCGTGCCCTCCATCACCGTCAGTGTGTACACGGTGGTGGCGCCCCTCTCGAGCACGTCGGTGGACGAGAGAAGGGGCTCGGTCGATAGAAGTGCAGCCAGTACAAGCAGATCGATCATTGCATCCTCCTGATCGGTCCGGGTGTCATGCCCGTCTAAACTGCAGATACCGCCGTCCCGGGTCAACTGTTCCCTCCTTCGTGCATCCCGTCATGGCGGAATCCATGGCCTTCCCGGAGGTTCCCCGCGGTGGATCGCGCCTCAACCGGCCATGCCATGGGACGATGAACCGATCCTGCCCCGGGTTCGGGGCGCCCGGCCCATATCGCGGGAGATCGATGGAGAGCTTAACCGATAGTCGATTTATCGGCGGAATATATGAGATTCGCGAAACCGGACCGGGCCCGTCATTCCCCGTCCCGGCGTCCCGGGTTATTATCGATCTCCGGCCGGGAGCACCCCGGCATCTCGATGGAGGAGCGACTTGGGCACAGTTCTGGACGCGATAGAGCAGAAGCACAGGAAGAGGGCCGTGGCCGCGGTGGACGAGGCAGGCCTGGTGATCCCCCTCACCGACGAGGCCGCGGCGGGAGCCTCCTATCATGCGGTGCTGCCCTGGGTGTCGGAGGGACGCGAGGTCTACAGGCGCAGCCTGATCCTGGCGCTGGACGCGGCCAGCCGCAGGGTGTTCCCCGAATCCGGCCTGTGGGTGGAGCACGCGCTCTCCCTGGGATACAAGTGCAGGCTGGAGGACAGGCCGGGGATCTCGAGCGCCGAGATCTGCGGCGCCCTGACGTCCGCCCTCGACTCCATCATAGCAGCCGACATCCCGTTCGGGACGGCGATGGCGGGAAGGGATCCGGGCGTGGCTATCCCGGATTCCCTCGGGAGGTGGTGGGACGGCTCGATCCCCTACCGCATCAACTTTCTGGAAGGTTCCTCCGCTTTCGGCACAGGTCCGGTCCTCCCGTCCACGGGGATGCTCGAACTGTTCGAGCTCCACCCGCTCGACGCGGGCTTCGTCCTGAGGTTCCCCGGCTCCCTCGAATGGCCTTCCATGGCGCCCTGGGAGGACAGGCCCAAGCTGGCCAGGGAGTTCGACCTGGAGGAGAAGCACGGCTCGAGGATGCGCGTCAGGGACATCGACGAGCTCAACTCCAGGATAGAGGAGGACGGCGGCCTCGAGGTGGTGGCGATGAGCCACTTCTACCAGGAGTACCGCCTGACCGAGATCGTGATGGCACTGGAGGGGATGTTCCCGATGCGGCGGGTCGTCACGATAGCCGGGCCGTCCTCGAGCGGCAAGACCACCTTCACCAGGCTCCTGGGGATGTCGCTGAGGGCTCAGGGTTTCGGCGTGAAGAGCATCAGCGTCGACAACTACTTCAGGAACCGGGACGATACTCCGAAGGATTCGCACGGCGATTACGACTTCGAGTGCCTCGAGGCTCTGGAGACCGACCTGTTCGGCAGGCATCTCAGCGAGCTGCTCGACGGGAGGGAGGTGCTCCTGCCCGTGTTCGACTTCATCGAGGGGGTCAGGAGGGACGGGCAGACACCGATGAGGCTGCTCCCCAACGAATTCCTGCTGATCGAGGGCATCCACGGGCTCAATGACAGGCTGACCCCTGGAGTCGATCCGTCGGCGAAGTACAGGATCTATGTTTCGGCCCTCACCCAGATGAACATCGACAGACTCACCAGGATGTCCACCTCCGACTCCCGGCTCATCAGGAGGATGACGCGCGACGGAAGGACCAGGGGCTATTCGGGAGAGGAGACCATCCGGAAGTGGCCCAGCGTCAGGAGGGGCGAGAGGCTCCACATCTTCCCGTTCCAGGAGATGGCGGATGCGATGTTCAACTCGTCCCTTCCATATGAAATCCCTGTTCTCAAGCCGTTTGCCACACCGATACTGGAAACCGTCCCCGAGGGGAGCGGGTCCTACGACACGGCGCGCAGGCTGCTCTCGGTCTTTTCGCTGGTGAGGCCGATCGACGCGGATGTAGTCCCACGCCTGAGCCTCCTGAGAGAGTTCATAGGGGGGCACCTGCTGGGGCAGGGCTGACCGGGAAAGGAGGTCGCTATGCTGATCCCCCTTGCCATCCTCATGGTGACGATCGGTTCGCCCGACGGCGGACCCGGACACAGGGTCGCCGCCCTCACCAGGCATGACGGAGCCTTTGCAGGTGATGCCGAGTCCCCGGCCGACCAGGACGTGGTGCGTTACGAGATAGATCTGGAGATCATACCTTCCGAAGAGGAATTGGATGGATCATGCAGGATCTGGTTCACCCCCGGCACCACCCCTCTGACGGACCTCCTCCTCGAACTGAAGTCGCTTGCGGTGCAGTCCGTCACAGGCCCGTCGGGCGCCCTCGCGTTCACCCACGAGGGAGACACCCTGCTGGTGGACCTGGGTCCGACCATCTACCCGGGCGACACATCGTGGGTCGAGGTGGCCTACTCCGGCCAGCCCTGGAACGAGGGACCCGGCAAGTTCGGAGGCTTCTGGTTCCACCCCTACGTCTCCTACCAGATGGGCGTGGGCGTCTACACGATGCCGCCGTCGCTGGGCAAGTGCTTCTTCCCGTGCCACGACCATCCCGCGGACAAGGCCTCGTTCGACTTCCTCGTCACAGTGGACGACAGCGTCGAAGTCGTGGCCAACGGCAACCTGCTCGGCGTCTCCTACGCGGGCGGGAAGGCGACATGGCACTGGGCTCTGGACGAGGAGATGTCGACCTACCTCGCGGCGGTCTCGGCGTCAGAATACGTCGACCTGGCGGATTCGACCCTCCCATGGATCCATTACTATGTCTACCCGTCCGAGGTACCTGACGCCCTCGGCAGCTTCCAGAACGTCGACCTGATGATGACGAGGCTCCAGAGCCTCTTCGGCCCGTACCCGTGGGACTGCAAGTTCTCCTATGTCGAGACCCCGAAGGGCGACATGGAGCACACCTCGGAGGTCTACCACCTCCAGTCCCTGATAAACGGGCAGACGAACAACGACCCGATCGTGGTACACGAGATGGGGCACTCATGGTGGGGCAACTGCGTGACGGAGTCCGACTGGGACGACGTCTGGCTGTCCGAGGGGTTCGCGACCTACTGCGAGGCGCTCTGGGCGGAGTACTACGGCCCCGATGCCTATGACGAGTACATGGTGTCGGACATCATGGTCCCCTACCTGCAGAGCGGCGAGGTGTTCCCCCTCGGCGAACCGGAGGAGCTCTGGGGCTACACGACCTACCAGAAGGGCGCGAGCGTCCTGCACATGCTCCGGAACGTGGTGGGGGACGAGTGCTTCTACGAATCCCTGTCGGGATACCGGGCCCATCACGCCTTCGGGCTCGCGACAACCCTGGACCTCGAGGGACACTTCGAGGAAAGCTACGGGTCCGATCTCTCGTGGTTCTTCGACGAATGGGTCTACGGAGTGGCCTATCCCGTCTATGACATCGACTATGAGATCACCCAGGCAGGGTCGGTGTGGGAGCTCGACATCTCGGTCCACCAGGCCCAGGGCGGAGGGACGTTCTTCACGATGCCCCTGGAGTTCTCGGTGCACGGGATCGGCGGCGACTCGCTCGTGACGATGTGGAACGACGTGCAGGGGGACACGGAGACGTTCATCTTCGAATTCGAACCCCAGAGCGTGGTTTTCGATCCGGGACACCATGTCCTGTCCACATCGCTCCTCGGTGTGGATCCCGACGTGCCCGAAGGCGGGGCAGGTCTCCTGCGCGTTTCGCCGAACCCTTCGGGCGATTCCGGGCTTGTCCTGTACTGGCCCGGGATGGACGGGGAGCCGTTGAGCATCATGGTCTATGACCTCACGGGAAGAGTTGTTGCCCGCCGGTCGCTCGAGCCGGGCGAGCGCTCCCTGGGGAGCCTATCCCTGCCTGCGGGCACATACCTCCTCGAGGCGGTCTCGTCCCGCGGACTCCGCCAGACCACCCGCCTGACCATCCTGTGAATGCCAGTCGCCGGGCTGACTCTCGAGAAAGGTAACTTGACCACAGCCTGCGATGTGACTACAATGTAATCACGAAGCAGGGAGGCGGCATGAAGGCGCGCATAATCCGGATAGGCAATTCCAGGGGTCTGAGGCTTCCCAAACCACTCATCGAGCAGGCGGGCATCTCCGACGAGGTCGACCTTCAGATCCGTGAGGGATCCATAACCATCTCCCGCGTCGAAGCGCCGCGGGCCGGCTGGGCCGATGCCTCAGCCGCCCTGTACCGGAACGGAGGGGATGATCTCCTGCTGGATCAGCATCAGACCCGCTTCGACGAATCAGAGTGGGAATGGTGAAGGCTCCGGAGGTCCGCCGCGGAGACGTGCTGCTGATAGACCTCGATCCGACTGTCGGCGGGGAGATCAGGAAGATGCGGCCCTGCGTGGTCGTCTCACCCGACGAGCTCAACTCGCATCTCAGGACGCATATCGTGGCCCCCCTGACGACCGGGGGTCATCCATACCCCTTCAGAGTCCCCTGCCGCTTCCAGGACAGGGACGGATCCATAGTCCTCGACCAGATCCGCACAGTCGACCGGGATCGTTTCGTCAGGCGGGTCGGGTCTATCGCGCCGGCTGTGCTCGATCGAGCGCTGTCCGTCCTGCGGGAGATGTTCTCGCCCTGATCAGGGCGAGAAGAGAACCGTGAGCATCACCGACTCCTCAGACCCATCGCTGCATTCTGGGAGCGGAACGGTCTAGCGCCCGAGCAGCACCACCGGGCCGGCGGGTTCGCCGCCGGCGATGACCCGGTAGGTGCCGGGGGCCTGCCCGGTGATGTCGAGCGATGCCTCACCGCCGGGGGAGGTCGTCGATGCGACGAGCCTGCCCGCCATGTCCACCACTTCCACCAGGCAGCCTTCCGGTGCGGAAACCGTGAACAACCCCGCCGTAGGGTTCGGGCTGGGGGCATGGATCACCGGCATTCCCTCATCCGGAGCGGATGTGTACCAGGTCTTGTAGATCGCGCCCCTGGGGCAGTAGTTGACGCATATCCCGCATCCTGTGCAGAGTCCTGGGTCGATGACCGCATCGCCGCTCTGGATGCTGATGGCACCTTCAGGACACGATCCTATGCAGTTGCCGCATCCGTTGCAGATCGCGGGGTCGACCTGGTAGATCCACCCGAGGACGGAGACGATGGCTGCCAGCAAGGGCACGGGCATCGGGCACCCCTCTTCCTTACGCGAGGCTCCCGCCGCGGGGGAGCCGTATCCGGCATCCGAGCCTCCTCCTCTGGATCTCGGAGGCCACTATCGCCACTACACTGGACACGTTGAGGCAGTTCCTCACGCCGGACTGCACGAAGTGCACGGAGAGCCCGCTGGCGGAGAGCGCCTCCGGGCTGATGCCGAGCGCCTCGTTGCCGAAGAGGAACGCATCGGAGGCATCGAAGTCCGCCTCGTAGAGAGGGATGCTGTCGGGTGTCCGCTCGAGGGCCACTACCCTGCGGCCGGTGCCGCGGGCCCACATGACCGCATCCCCGGCGCGTTCGAAGTAGCGCCATGGCACGCAGGCCTGCGTGCCCCTGGCGGAGTGTGCGAGCTTCCTGTTGCCGGGCAGCGCGCAGACTCCGGTGAGGAGCACCGCCGCCGGGGAGACCGCCTCGGCCGTCCTGAACGCGGAACCCACGTTGAATGCGCTCCTGAAGTTGTCGAGGATGAACAGGGGAGTCGTCCCGGGCGAGTGCAGCCTCGCCGGGAGGGCTGACATGTCCCTCTCGCCCTGGCTCTTCTGGCTCACGGCCTCGTACATCTCCGGCATCTTCCTCGCGCCGGTCCTCCACCCGCTGGCCGGCACATCGCTCGTACTGGGAGGGCTCGCCTCCGCCGCCTCAGGGAGGAGGCTCGCAGGCAGGCTGCTGCTCGCCTGCGGCCTCTTCCTGCTGGCAGCATCCGGGAAGGTACCGCATGCAGGGTCGTCCCTGCAACCCCCGGGCAGGTCGGGCGTGTTCGAGGGCCGCGCCGAGGTCGTCACCCGCGAGGGCGCCGTGCTGCTCTGCGACGCGGGCAGGATCTGGCTCGACGGCAAGTGGATCCACACCGATACGATGGAAGGCGACTCGCTGAGGGTGCTGGGGCTCGAGCAGCGGGGCTCGCTGTCCGTCTGCGACCACACCGTCATCCGCTCCCGCGACCCTTTCGCCAGGCTGAGGAGGAGGGCTCTGGAGACCTGGCGGGCGAGGCTCGGCCCGGGCACACCGTCGGCTCTGGCCGCCGCTCTCGTCTCTGGCGACAGGTCGACCCTGTCCGACGCCGTCCGCCTTCTCTTCAGGGAGACCGGGACCACGCACATCCTCTCCGTCTCCGGCTACCATGTCGGTGTCGTCGCCGCCATGTCATATCTCCTCGTCGGAAGGGGGCTCAGGCGCAGGCGACCCCTCTTCGCCGCCCTGGTGTGCCTCGCGATGACCGCCGTCTACACCCAGTTCTCCGGCGCCAGGCCCCCCGCGGTCAGGGCGGCCGTGATGGCCGTCTCGGCCGCGTTCCTACCGGTGCTCGGCATCAGGGCGCCCGGGCATTCCGTCTGGGCGATCGCCGCCGCGGCCGTGCTCGCCGCCGATCCGGAATCGGCATACGACGCAGGAGCACAGATGTCGTTCGTGGCCGTGCTGGTGCTCACCACGATCAGGTGGCGGTTCGGGCCTGCCTGGACGGCGCCCCTGACCGGCCTCTTGTCGGGTATCTCGATCACGATGGGGCTTGCGCCCATCCTGACTGGCCTGTACGGCGGCCTGGCGCTCGCTTCGGCTCCTGCCACGGTGGCGACTACGCCGTTCATGGCCCTCACGATGTTCGCGGGTGCGCTCTCGCTGCTTCCGATCGTCTGGATGCCCTTCGCGAGGATCGAGGAGTGGTCGGTCTTCCTCTGGCTGGGCCTGCTGGGTCTCATGCGGCTGCCGGTTGTGCGGTTCGAGGGCGGACACTGGGCCTGGCTCTGGGTGGCCGCCATGGCCGCGTGCTGGCTGGTGTCGGAGAGGAGGGGCTTCCTCCGCAGGTTCGGCTGAGCCTACTGCGCGGTCTCGAACGTTATCAGGACGCTTCCGCCGTTGTCCAGGGCATCCTCGGTATGGTCGAGCCCGAGAGCCTCGACCTGGGCGCCCAGGGGCAGGTCGAGCATGAGCGTGTCTCCCGGGAGCACCGCCGCCGCCCAGCGCCCCTCCCCGGGCCGGTGGACCACCAGGACCACCAGGCCGTCGTATTCGCTCAGGTTGTCGTCCTCGACCAGGACCCTGTAGCTGCCGGACGAGAGCGAGATGTCACGCGCGCGGTCCATCACGCCCAGGTGATAGGCGGCCGACACCGTGATGCTCGGGGTGAGCTGCGGGATGAACGGCAGGAACCTGACCGAGTCGACCGCGGAGGGGGTGGTGACCACTATCGTCACGGAATCGGAGAAGCCTGGGTCGGGATGCCAGGTGACGCTCCTGCCGCCTGCCGTGGGTTCGTCGCTCTCGGCGAATCTGCCGGCGGAGCATGTCCACACCGCCGACGGCCCGTCGGGCAGGAGGGTGGACAGGTAGGTCGTCCCCGAACCCGATGCGTCGATCGAAGCCACTATCCCGGAATCGTCGAGGTCCTGGCCCGTGCTCTCCGACACTATCCAGATCCCCAGTGCGAGAATGGGGATGACGAAGGGGAGGGCGATCGCGACGACGGACCTCACCCTGCTGGCCGTGCGCCTCCTCAACTCGAACCTCCCTGGTCCGGGGCGTCCGCCCCGAGGATGATCGCCGCCGCCTCCGCAAGATCCGCCGCCACATGGTCGGGAGGGCTTCCGGGCCTGGCGAGCCCGGCCTGCTCCCGGCCCCTGCCGGTCATGACCAGGACGGTCTCGAGGCCGGCCCTCCTGCCCATCTCCATGTCGGTCTCCGCGTCGCCCACCAGCCAGCCCCCCGGGGGAAGGCCGAGGTCGCGCCTGGCAGCCTCTATCATGCCCGTTTCCGGCTTCCTGCAGGAACACCCCTCGTCGGGCCGGTGCGGGCATACGTAGACGCCCGAGAGCCTTCCCCCGACGGCCTCTATCCTGCGGGACATCAGGGCGTTTATCGAGTCGACCGTCGATGCGTCGACCAGCCCGCGGCCGATCGCCGACTGGTTCGTGACGACGACCACGGGATGCCCGGCGGCGGACAGGGCGGCTGCGGCCTCGAGCGAGCCCGGTATGGGCATCCACAAGGACAGGGTCCGGACGTAGTCGGGGACGTTCTCGTTGATGACCCCGTCCCTGTCGAGGAAGACGGGCTCGCGCACCTAGCGGCGCCTCCCCCTGTGATGCGCGACCAGGTCGGCCAGACCCTCCTCGAACCCTATCTCGGGCTTCCAGCCCAGCACCTCGGCCGCGAGCCGCGCGTCGAGGGATATCCTGAGTATCTCCTCGGGGAGGGGGGGGCCCTGCTCGGGCACGAGTTCCGTGCCCGTGAGCCTTCGGATGATTCCGTCGAGCTCCCTGACCGACCTGCCCTCGCCCCACCCGATGTTGAAGATGCGGCCCGATATGTCGCTCCTGTCGAGATCCATCGCCATGAGGTTGGCCCTGGCGATGTCGCGCACGTGGACGTAGTCCCTGAGCTGGCTGCCGTCTCCGTTGATCCTGGGCCGCCTGCCCTCGAGGTAGGCAAGGGTGAAGATCGCCGTGACCCCGGCCTCGCCGTGCGGGTTCTGCCTGGGCCCGTAGACGTTGGGATATCTCAGCACCACGTAGTCCAGGCCGTAGAGGTGCCGGTAGAGGAAGAGGTAGTGCTCCACGGTGTGCTTGCTTATGCCGTAGTGGCAGATCGGGTTGACGGGATGGCTCTCGGCCACGGGGATGGTCTCCGGCTCGCCGTAGACCGCGCCTCCGGTGGATGCGTAGATGACCCTCCTGACGCCGCCCGACCGGGCCGCCTCGAGCAGCGAGATGGTTCCCCTTATGTTCACGTCGGCGTCGAACAGGGGCTCCCTCACCGACCTCCTGACGTCCATCTGGGCGGCATGGTGGCACAGGATGTCGAATCCTCCGTCCCTGACCACGGATGCGGCCTCGGGGCTCCTTATGTCGAGCTCGTGGAACACGGCGCCCGGGTTCAGGTTCTCCCTGAAGCCCGTGGAGAGGTCGTCCATCACGTGGACCTCGTGGCCCCTGTCGATCAGCATGTCGGCCACGTTGGACCCTATGAAGCCGGCGCCGCCGGTCACCAGTATCCGCATCGGGAGCCTCCGTGTTTCGGGTCTTCCGCACTGCTGCATCCGGGTTGTGGACAGATGCGCGCGGGCGTAGTCATCATACTGCGTCTGGAGGTCATGATGAAAGTACTCGTCGTCTGCGGGGGGCGTTCCGCCGAGAGGGAGATCTCCCTGGAATCGTCCCGGTTCGTCCTGGAGTCCCTGGCCCGTGCCGGGCATTCGACCGTCACGGCCGTCATCGGTTCCGACGGGGCCTGGACGGTCGACGGCGCCGGTGTCTCCGTTGACATGTCGAAGCCCAGGTGGGAGCTGTCGAGGTGCGGCGCCGCAGTCGGATTCGACGTTCTCTTCCCCGTCCTGCACGGAACGCTGGGGGAGGACGGGACGATCCAGGGTCTCTGCGAGATGGCCGGCTGGCCCTGCGCCGGGGCGGGGGTGATGGCCTCGGCGGTCGCCATGAACAAGATCGTGTTCAAGGAGCTGGCCTCCGGCGCCGGCATCCCGGTGGTCCCGTGGATCGAGATACTCGCGGGGCGTCCTGCACCCGGTGCCGGGGAGATCATCGCCGGACTCGGCCTGCCGCTGTTCGTGAAGCCGGCGCGCCTGGGCTCGAGCGTGGGCATCTCGAGGGCGGCCGATGCCGGGGAGCTCGAGGAGGCCGTCGCCAGGGCCCTGGAATACGACGAGCTGGTCCTGGTGGAGAAGGCCGTCGAGCACGCGAGGGAGATAGAGGTGAGCGTCCTGGGCACCGGCGCCTCGGTCGAGACCTCCGTCCCCGGCGAGATCGTCCCGGGGAGGAGCTGGTACGACTACGAGGCCAAGTACGGCTGTTCCGACTCGCGCCTGCTGATACCCGCCGGGCTGGACGCCGGACGGGCCGCGGAGGTCCGTGCCCGCGCTGCTCGGGCCTTCTCCCTGCTCGGGGGGAGGGGCTTCGCGAGGGTGGACTTCCTCGCGGGCGACGACGAAGTGTACCTGAACGAGATCAACACGATCCCCGGTTTCACGGCCATCAGCATGTTCCCGAAGCTCTGGGAGGCCACGGGCCTTCCCGCGGAAGGCCTGATGGACGCCATCCTCCGGGAGGCCCTCTCCAGGCCCCCCGTCGGACTCTGGAGGTAGCCTTGGGCAGGTTCAGGGTCGACCTCAGGAGCGATACCGTGAGCGTGCCGTCGCTGGGCATGCGGAACGCGATGGCCCACGCAGAGGTCGGTGACGACGTATACGGCGAGGACCCCACCGTGAACGCCCTGGAGGAGAGGGTTGCCGGGATGCTCGGCTTCGAGGCCGCCGTCTTCATGCCGAGCGGCACGATGTCCAACGGAGTCGCGGTCAGGGTGCTGGCCGATCCCGGCGACGAGGTTGTGTGCGGCAGCAGGAGCCACGTCTACATCTTCGAGGGGGCCCAGGCTGCCCTGAATGGCGGCATCCAGCTCCACAGGCTCGACGAGGGGCCAGACGGCCTGCCGGATCCTTCCGAGATCGACGCGACCCTGGCCAGGAGTCCCGACATCCACTTCGCGCCACGAAGGCTGGTATGCCTCGAGAACACGCACAACACCCTCGGAGGCCTGGTGCTCCCGCGCGCGGGTGTCGACGCCGTACGCAGGGTCGCCGCGGCGCGGAAGGCGAGGCTCTTCCTCGACGGGGCAAGGCTCTGGCATGCCGCGACCGCCCTCGGATGCGACATCGCCGACCTGTGCTCCGGGTTCTCGCTGGTCACTGTCTGCTTCTCGAAGGGGCTGGGCTGCCCGGTGGGCTCGGTGCTCGCAGGCGGGAGGGACGAGATAGCCAGGGCTCGGTGGTTCAGGAAGCGTCACGGGGGCGCGATGAGGCAGACAGGCATCCTCGCGGCCGCCTGCAGGTACGCCCTCGATCACAACCTCAGGAGACTGGAGAGGACGCATTCCTGGGCGAAGGCCCTGGCTTCGGCCGCCGCGGCCTCCCCGCTGCTCGAGGCCGATCCTTCGCGCGTACAGACCAACATCGTGATCGTGAGGACCCCCGGAATAGGTTCCGATTCGGTCGTCTCCGCCCTGGGCAGCCTCGGCATAGGCTGCCTGGCGATGGGCCCGGAGAGCTTCCGGCTCGTGACGCATCTCTCACTGGCGGAAAAGGATGTGAGGTTCGCCTCGGACATCCTGTCCGCATTCGGAGGCTAGGATGAGGGCGGGAGTGATCGGTGTCGGCCATCTCGGCTACCACCATGCGAGGATCCTGAGATCCCTGGCGTCCGAGGTGTCGGTTTTCGACGTGCGGGAGGCCAGGGCGGCCGAGGTCGCGGCGGAGCTCGGGGTGAGGCGGGAGGCGTCCGCCGCCGGTCTCCTCTCCAGAGTCGACGCCGTCGTCATAGCTTCGAACACCGTCACCCACTTCGACGTCGCGATGGAGGCCCTGGCGGCCGGCAGGCACATCCTGGTGGAGAAGCCCATCGCGTCCGATTCCGACCACGCGGCCAGGATGGCCTCGGAGGCGGAGTCGAGGGGTCTCGTGCTCGCAGTGGGGCACGTGGAGCGCTTCAATCCCGCGGTCGTCGCGGCCGGTTCGGCCATAAGGAATCCGATGTTCATAGAGGCTCACAGGCTCGCGCCCTTCAAGCCCAGGGGCACCGACGTCTCCGTTGTGATGGATCTGATGATCCACGACATCGACCTCGTCCTCTCGTTCGTCGATGCCCCGGTCGCGGAGGTGCACGCCTCGGGCGTGGCGGTCCTCACGGACAAGGTGGACATCGCGAGCGCGAGGGTGCTGTTCGGGAACGGCGCCGTGGCCAACCTCACGGCCAGCCGGATATCCAGGGAACCCATGCGCAAGCTGAGGTTCTTCCAGGAGAGGGGGTACGTCTCGGTCGACTTCGCCGGCAGGACCGTCGAGGCCCTGAGGGTCGAGGGCGATTCCATCATACCGGTGGCCGTGGAGGTGAAGGAGGCGGACCCCCTGACCTGCGAGCTCCAGGACTTCCTGTCGGCCTGCGCGGGCGGCGGCAGGCCCCTCGTCGGCGCCGCCGAAGGCGTCAGGGCGATAAGGGCGGCCGAGCTGATCTCCTCCAGGATGACCCCGGGACCGGCCTGATGCTCCTGATGGTCTCCGCCGGGGAGCCCTCGGGGGACCTCCGGGCGGCGGAACTCTGTTCCGAACTGTCGAAGAGGGCGGACATCCCGTGCTTCGGCCTGGGTGGCGACGCTATGGCCGGCGCCGGCGTCGAGCTGACAGCCCACCTCGCCGACTATTCCGTCATGGGGTTCTCTTCGGTGCTGGCCTCGCTCGGCAGGCTCCGCGCGCTCGAGAAGGAGCTCAAGCGGCAGTGCCTCGCCAGGAGGCCCGACGCACTCCTCCTCGTCGACTACCCCGGGCTGAACCTGAGGCTTGCGAAATGGGCGCGGACGAGGGGCTTCAGGGTCGTCTACTACATCTCGCCCCAGTTCTGGGCCTGGGGGGGATGGAGGCTCCGCGGGATCGCCCGCAGCGTCGACCTGATGATCACGCTCTTCCGATTCGAGGCGGACATCTACGGGCGGAGAGGCGTGAGGGCGCTCTGGTGCGGACATCCCCTGGTCGATTCCATACCGGCTCCTTCGCCCGGGGGGCAGGCCCTGGCCCTCCTTCCGGGAAGCCGCCCCGACGAGGTCGCGAGGCTCCTGCCCCGGATGCTCGACTGCGTCGATCTGATGAGGGCTTCGGGCGATACCCGGGAGGTGCGCGTCGCCGTATCGCGTACCGTGCCCCGCGGACTCTACGAAGGCGCTGCGCAGAGGCGATGCTCCCTGGTGGACGGGACCGCCGCGGCCCTGCCCGGCGCCCGTGCGGCGCTGGTCTGCTCTGGTACGGCCACCCTGGAGACCGCGCTCCACGGAGTCCCGTTCGTCCTCATGTACAGGACCTCGTCGTTGAACTACCTGCTCGCCAGGCTCCTCGTCAGGGGAGTGGACAGGATCTGCCTCGCCAGCATAGCCGCCGGCAGGAGCGTCGCGCGGGAGCTGGTCCAGGGGGATGCCACCGGTGAGGGGGCCATCGAGGCCCTGGCACCGCTGCTTGCAGATTCTGCCGAAAGGGTCCGTGCCGTCGAGGAGCTCGACCTCGTGCGAAAGTCGCTCGGTCCGCCGGGAGCCGCGGCCAGGGCCGCGGAAGGTGTTCTCGCCGGACTCGCCACGGAGTTCCGTGATACGTGATCTCGTCGCGGGCGACAGGGGCTTCGCCGGCCTCATCCTGCTGACCCTGCTCCGGGCCGGCTGGAGGGTGGACTACCGGAGGCCTCCCGCCGGCCGCGCCGGGCGCCCCAGGGGGCTTCCAGTCCTGTACTGCCTCTGGCACGGACGGCAGATCCCCCTCGTGCTGAGCCACCGGCGCGAGGGCATCACGAGCCTGGTCAGCCTCAACAGGGACGGCGACTACGTCTCGAAGGTGGTGGAGCTGCTGGGCTTCCCGGTCATAAGGGGATCGAGCTCGCGCGGCGGGCTCGAGGCTCTCCGGAGGATGGCCTCGGTGCTCAGGTCGGGCGTCGACTGCTCCATCACCCCCGACGGTCCCCGCGGACCCGTCTACAAGGCCAAGGCCGGGCTCGTGCAGATATCCAGGCTGGGCCGCAGGCCCGCCGTTCCCATAGCCTCGTCGGGATATCCGGCAGCCGTCCTCCATTCCTGGGACTCCTTCAGGCTGCCTCTGCCCTTCGCCAGGATGGTCGTCGTGGAGGGGCGCGCCGTGCCTCCGCCCCCGAGGGGCGTCACGGCCTCCCAGGCCGCTCTCCACATCGAGCACGAGATGATGCGCGTGACGAGGCTCGCCGACTTCCTGTCGGGCCCTTCTGGCAGGCTCTTCGAGGCGGCGTCGGAAACAGCCGGGCGCCTGCTCGGACCTGCCGTCGCCGCCGCGATGATCCGCAGGCCCGGGGAGGAGCGCAGGCAGAGGATGGGCATCGTAGCCCCGAGGGCCGACAGGCCGGTATGGATGCACGGCTCCTCCGCAGGCGAGATCAACGGGCTGCTCCCCCTGGCCGTGCACCTTCGCGCGCGAGGCATCCCCGTCCATCTCACCTGCTTCACGCCGGCGGGCAGGGAGGCCGTCGAGCGGTCCGGAGTGCAGGGGAGCTTCCTGCCCCTCGACAATCCCGACTGGGTGGGCAGGTTCCTCAGGGCGGTCGGGCCCAGGGCCCTCGTCCTCGCCGAGACCGAGATCTGGCCCAACCTCCTGCTGCGCACCCTCCTGGCATCAGTCCCTTGCATCTCGGTGAACGCCAGGATCTCCGCCGGGAGCCTGCGCGGATACCGGCTCCTGGCGGGCGGCTGCGCCGGGAGGCTGCTGTCGTGCTTCTGCGCGGTCCTCTGCAGGACGGGGGATGACGCCGCCAGGTTCAGGGAGCTCGGGGTCGACCCGTCGATCATCGAAGTGACCGGCGATACGAAGGCCCTGAGCGATCCCGGCGATCCCCCCCCGGAATGGATGGAGAGGCTCTCGGACTGCGGCCCCGTGCTCGTGGCGGGATCCACGCGCCCGGGCGAGGAGGAGGTCGTGGCCACCGCGGCCCGGGAGGCCGGGCTGTTCCCGGTGATCGCCCCGAGGCATCTCGAGAGGCTGGGGGAGGTCGAAGCGGCCCTGGGGGGACTGGGTTTCCGCACCATGCGCTGGTCGGAGCCCGGGCCTCCTCCGGATGGCGGCTGCATGATAGTGGATTCCAGGGGCATGCTCTCACGGCTGTACGGATGCGCCACCGTCGCATTCGTGGGCGGGACGATCGCCCCGTTCGGAGGGCACAACATCCTGGAACCCCTGCTGCGGGGCATTCCCACCGTAGTCGGTCCGAACCACGGGAGCTTCGCCCGGGAGGTCGCGAAGGGCGTCGAGATCGGCGCGGTTGCCGTCTCCGACCAGGAAGGCCTTTCCGGGGTCCTTCGACGGATGATGAGATGCGGGGCGGATCCTGCGGTCATGAGGGATCTGGGCATGTCACCCGGGCGCGAGGCGCTCGGGCGCTTCGAAGAGGCCCTTCGCAGGGCCGGAGTCTGGATCTGAGGCCGTGAGGAGGCCTGACCGGATCCATGCCGCGATTGCCGCGAGGCGCGGGGGATGGAGGTTTGCCGGCGCTGCCCTGGGCCCCGTGGCCGCCCTCTACGGCCTGGCAGCCGCTCTCAGGAGGCGTGCATCGGCGATGGGGCTCGGGCGCAGGATCAGGGCCGGAGTCCCGGTGGTGAGCATCGGCAACATCGAGATGGGCGGCATAGGCAAGACGCCGGTCACGATCTGGCTTGCCCGCAGGCTGGTCACGGAGGGTTTCCGGGTGGCGGTCGTGGCCAGGGATCTGAACAGGAGTGCGGGGGAGCCGCTGAACGCTTCTCTCTCGTCGCGTTCGTCCGGGGCGGGCGTCCCCTCCGACGAGGCGCTCATGCTCGCATCCGACCTGCCGGGATGCAGCGTCTACGCCGGACCGGACAAGGCGGCGGCCGCGCTCAGGGCGGCTTCGGAGGCGAAGCCCGACATGCTGCTGGTGGACGACGGTTTCCAGCACCTGAAGCTGCACAGGGACATGGATGTGGTCGTTCTGGACTTCGAACACCCGCTGGGGCGGGGAGGGGTGCTGCCGGCAGGCACGCTGAGGGAGTTCCCGTCGGCCCTCGCGGCCGCCGACTGCTTCTGGGTCAACAGGGTGCCCGCGGGGCGGACCCCGGAGTGGCTCGCCAGATCCCTCGCCCTGTTCTCTCAGCGCGCCTCTGTCGTGAACAGCCGCCCGGTCCCCGTGGCCCTCGAGATGCCCGGAGGCGGGAGCGTCGATCCGAGGGGGCTCAGGGTGCTGGCATTCTGCGGGATAGGCAGCCCCGAGTCCTTCCGGGGCACCCTGGCGGAAGCAGGATGCGATGTGGCGGGATTCTTCGACTTCCCCGACCATCACTTCTATTCGCTCTCGGAACTCGTCGGGATGGAGGAGCGCAGGAAGGAGCTGAAGGCCGACCTGCTGGTGACGACCCGGAAGGACGCGGTCAAGCTCGGAACGCCGGGCATCAGGCTCAACATATGTTCACTCAGGATCGAACTGGAGGTCTGGGGGGAGGCGGACCGCCTGCTGGCGGAGATCGCGGCCCTGGCCGGGAGGAGCGGGAGATCGTGATCAGGAGATGCGACGTGCTGATCATAGGAGGCGGCCTGGCCGGAATGTCCTGTGCGCTGGAACTGCCCGGGTCCGTAAGGGTGCTCCTGCTGAGCAAGATCAGTCTGCCAGCCGGCAGCACGAGCCTTGCCCAGGGCGGCATAGCCGCGCCGGTGGGCGCCGATGACAGCACCGACCTCCACCTCGATGACACGATCAGGGCAGGCGGAGGCATGGTGGACGCGGAGGTCGCGCGGGAGATCATCTCGCGCGGGCCCGCCCTGATAGAGAGGCTGGCCTCCTGGGGGGTGCGCCTGGAGGGCGCCGACGAGGGGGTCGGCAGCATGGAGGGCGGCCACAGCAGGAGGAGGGTGCTGCACTACCTGGACAGGACCGGCAGGTGGATCAGCGACCTGCTCACCGGGATGTGCCGGTCCCGCGGGAACATCGAGATCATGGAGGGGGCGTTCGCGATCAACCTCCTCACCGCATCGCGGTCGGAACCCGCCCAGACCGCGGCCGGATCGGACAGGTGCCTGGGCGCGTACGTCCTCGCCGACGGGGAGGTGTTCACCGTCCTGGCATCGGAGACGGTCATAGCCACCGGAGGGGCGGGGAAGGTCTACAGGTACACCTCGAACGACGACTGGGCCACCGGGGACGGGATAGCCATGTCCTGGCGCGCCGGCCTTCCCGTGCGCAACATGGAGTTCTACCAGTTCCACCCCACATGCCTCTTCCACCGGGACCGCAGGAACTTCCTGATCACGGAGGCGCTGAGAGGGGAGGGGGCGGTGCTCCGCAACCTCACCGGCGAGCGCTTCATGGAACGCTACGATGCACAGAGGCTCGAGCTGGCCCCGAGGGACGTCGTGGCCAGGGCGATAGACTCGGAGATGAAGAGGCTCGGGCACGACCACGTCGTCCTCGATGCGACAGCCCTGGGCAGGAGGGCTCTGGAGGAGAGGTTCCCCGAGGTGACCGAAGGTGTCACATCGGTCGGCATCAAACCATGGGAGGAGCCGATCCCCGTCGTCCCCGCGGCCCATTACTGCGTCGGGGGCGTAGTGGCAGGGATCGACGGCTCGACCGAGATGGAGGGGCTGAGGGTGGTGGGCGAGGCCGCATCTACCGGGCTCCACGGTGCCAACAGGCTGGGCAGCAACAGCCTTCTCGAAGCGGGAGTCATGGGCATGGAGGCGGCACATTCCGTGGCCGGCTCGCTCAGGCCGCTCCCCGCCGATCTCTCGGTGAGGGACTGGTACTTCGGGAGGGCGAGGCCCCTTTCGGAGATCGTGCTGATCGAGCACGACTGGGCCGCCGTGAGGAGCACCATGTGGGACTACGTGGGCATCATCCGGACCGACCGCAGGCTGCGCAGGGCGCTCCGGATACTCGACGTGATCTCGCGCGAGGTCGAGGAGGACTACTGGTCCCTCCTGCCCCAGAAGGACCTGCTCGAACTGAGGAACCTCTGCGACGTGGCCGGCATAATCGTCCGTTCGGCGCTCCTCCGGCGCGAGAGCCGGGGCCTCCACTACAACCTCGACTGCCCCGACACCGTCCCGCCGGGGAGGGACACGGTGATAAGGCACTGATGAGGGCTCGCCCGGGCCCGTTCATGTCCGGTGCGCCGCTCGCGGCTCTCCTCGCCCTGGCCGCGTGCTCCCCGGCCCCCGTCTACACGGGCGGGGGGATCGACTGCAGGGGGGCCGCCTGGTCCGCCGGGGTCTCCTCGAACGCCGGGGAGCCGGTGACGGGCGGCGACAGGCGCATGATGGACATCATCGAGGGCTGGATCGGAACTCCCTACAGGTACGGGGGGGAGACGAAGGACGGTGTGGACTGCTCGGGCTTCACGCAGGCGGTCTTCGCCGAGATGGGGATCGCGATCCCGAGGACCGCGGGCACTCAGGCGGAGGCGGCCCGGCAGGTCCAGCCCGGCGACCTGAGGTTCGGCGACATCATCTTCTTCAACACGTCGGGAAGCGGAATATCGCACTGCGGCATCTACATAGGCGACGGGTTCTTCGTCCATGCCTCGTCGAGCCGGGGAGTCGTCCGGCAGTCCCTGGCCAATCCCTACTTCTTCAGCAGGATAGTGGGCGCCGGCCGGTTCCTATAACCCGTCGAACCCGGGGGGAAGCGGCTCGTACATTCCCAGGCAGAAGCGCACGGCCATGAGCCTCAGCTCGCTCGGAGCCGACGCGTCCTGCAGCAGCCTCGTCCAGAGCCTGCCGGCCAGGTAGTCCTCGCCCGTGACCATGTACGCGATGGCAGCCGAGGCCAGGGCTTCGGCGGGAGGGTACTCCGCGGCCACCGCGGCCTCGAGCCTGGCCCTCGCAGCCATGACGTCGCCCTCCTCCCACGCCATGAGTCCGAGCAGCAGGGCGGCCCTGGGCTTCCCGGACACCGGTTCGAGAACCGCCCGTGCGGAGCCGGCATCCATCCTGCCGATGAGGAGCAGCGCCAGGTCGTAACGCGGCACCGACCAGCCGGGATCGACCGTCATGGCCTCCCGCAGGCTCGCCTCCGACTCCTCCTCACGACCCGCTCCGTGCTGACCCGTGGCCTCCCTGACCAGCCTGGCCGAGGCCAGCCTGTTCTCGAGGGCCTCCCTCATCGAAGGGTCGAGCGGGAGCGTGACGATCGAGCCTGCCGCCGGAGCCTGGTCGGGCATGAAGCCCGATGTGAGCGCAATGGCCTCGTACCCCTCGCCGTTCTCGGAGTCGAGGATGGCCCAGGCCAGGAACCTCCAGGTATCTCCATCCTGCCAGACGTAGTCGAGGGTGGTGCCGCCCGAGACGGCGATCTCCGGCGCGACCGCGGCCTCCCTTGGCGCGCACGATGCGGCGGCGATCAGCAGGGGCAGGGCGGACATCCGCCTGATGCTCATACAGCCTCCGACATCGCTGCCGCCTCATCCAGCACGTCCCTGACGTCCTCCTCCGATTCCACCCGGACGGCCCTGGATCTGAGGGAGGCTGCTCCGCGGAATCCCTTCAGGTAATGCACGAGCTGGCCCCTGAAGGCATGGAATACGAAGGGCTCGGGCATGCAGGCCCTCATGAGCGAGAGATGCTCGAGCACGACCGGGGCGAGTTCACCCGGCCCCGGCTCGGGGGTGCCGGTACCGGACGCGGCCCTGAAGAACCACGGCCTCCCGATCGCGCCGCGTCCAACGAGGATGCCCGACGCCCCGCACGAATCGCGCATCCGCAGAGCTGCGGCGGGGGTGGTCGAATCGCCGTTCGCCACGACGGGTATGGGTGAGGCCTCGACGATCCCGGCCATCTCCGGGAGCCTGACCGGGCCCTCGAACATGTCGGTCCGGTAGCGGCCGTGGACGGCCAGCGCGGAAGCCCCCCTGGCCGCCGCCATCGCCCCGATCTCGCGGGGGAGGGGCCTCGAGGGATCCCAGCCGAGCCTGATCTTGAGCGTCACGGGGAGGCCGTCCGCCCCGGCCGACACCGCCGAGACTATGTCGAGCAGCCTTGGGACATCGAGGAGGAGAGCGGCGCCCGACCGGCTGGCGAGCACCTTCCTGACCGGACAGCCCGCGTTGATGTCGATGAAGTCGAAGCCCATCCCGGAGACGGTGCGCGCGGCCCGCTCGAAGTCGGCGGGTTCCGAGCCGTAGAGCTGGACACCGAGTGGCTTCTCGTGGATCGAGAACGAAAGCAGCCGGCACGATCCGGCGGACTTCCTCGAGAGCCCCTGGACGCTCACCATCTCGGTGACGCACGATGTCGCACCGAGCCTCCTGCAGATGATCCTGAAGGCCGAGTCGCTGAAACCGGCCATCGGGGCCAGCGAACAGCCGTGGGTGTACTCCCTGGGGGCGGCGGTCAACTCCGCCCCCCGGGGCAGGATCGGCCGGACAGGCTCTCGAAGCTCGCTGCCGCGTCGAAGGAGCTCCTCACGAGAGGTCCGGAAGCCACCGCCAGGAAGCCGGCGGCGAGCGCCTCGGCCTTCCACCCGTCGAACTCCTCGGGAGTGACGAACCTGTCTACGGGATGGTGGTTCCGGCTGGGCATCAGGTACTGGCCGAGCGTGAGGATGGAGACGCCTGCGTCTCGAAGCCCGGCCAGGGAATCCCTCGTGTCGGCGGCCGTCTCTCCGAGACCGAGCATCATGCCGCTCTTTGTGGGTATTCCGGGAGCCATGGCTCTGAACCGGGCGAGCACCTCGAGGGATGCGCGATACGAAGCCCCCGGCCTGAGCACCGGGAAGAGCCTCTCCACCGTTTCGATGTTGTGGTTGAAGACGTCGGGGCGGGCCTCCGCAACCAGGGAGAGGCTTGCCGGATCGCCCCCGAAGTCCGGCGTCAGCACCTCCACCCGGGTGCCCGGGCACAGCGAACGGATCTCCCGGATGGTGTCGGCGAAGACGGATGCACCCCCGTCGGGCAGGTCGTCCCTCGTGACCGAGGTCACCACCGCGTACGAGAGCCCGAGCTCCCGGACGCTCCCGGCAACCCTGCCGGGCTCGCCGGGATCGGGCGGGGGAAGGGAGCCCGACGCCTTGCGGACGGCGCAGTAGGCGCAGCGCCTGGTGCAGGTGTCGCCGAGGATCAGGAAGGTCGCCGTGCCCTTGTCGAAGCAGCGTCCCTGGTTGGGGCAGGCGGCCTCCCTGCACACGGTGTGGAGGCCGGCCCCGCCTATGAGCCTCCGCACCCTGGCGGCCCCGTCGCCGCCCAGCGTGGAGGTCCTGAGCCATTCCGGCATGCGGTCCCTCACTCCCATTCCAGCGCCTCCCGTTCCAGGGAATCCCTCATGGCTCCGAGACGGCTCACGTCGAGGTCGCCCTCCTCCAGGGCTTCGGGGGTGCATACCGCGGCCCTGGCGAAGGCGGAATGGAGCGGTTCCCGGACGTCGCCGGGGGTGATGCCGGGGATGAAGTCGCCGAGGCCGCGGACTCCGGACGAGAGGACGTCCCTGACGGAGCATCTCGATCCGGCGTCCGCCCCCGGGAGGAAGTCCGCGAGCCTTACCTGATCGTTGTACACGATGATGGAGCCGTGCTCGAGGAACGCCCCCCTCCTCCGGGCCTGGGCGTTTCCCACGACCTTGCAGCCGGATACGATGACCTCCATGCGGCCGTGCGACGTGAAGCAGGGGTTCGAGGCCGTCCCGCGGGGGAGATGGTGCCTGTCCGCCCGGGCCAGCGTCGCGGGCACGCCCAGGGATTCGAGCGCTTCGACGAGCATGCCGCCCGTCATGGCCAGGCTCTGCTCAATGGAGCCCGACGCCGCGGGATGCCCGGGTGCGGCCGCGATGCAGTACGTGAGTTCGTTCTCGTGCCATACCGCCCTGCCCCCGGTGGGTCTGCGCACCGCTCCCACGCCGGCGGCGCGCAGCGCTCCGGCCGAGATCTCCCTCGAGGGGTCCTGAAGCCTCCCGATCGAGACGCATGCAGGCTTCCAGGTGTAGGTCCTCAGAGCGAACCCGATCTCACCGCTCTCCGCCATGGAGAGCAGGAGCGAGTCGACCGCCATGTTCCACGGGCCCCCGGAAGCGCCCGACCTGATCTCGATGATCCGACCCAACCGTCCTCCGGTCCCCGGCGGTGGAACCGTTGTCATCGCCGGAGGTATCAGATAGATTGAACAACAACGAACCGGAGGTGCCCTTGAGAGCGTTCCCGTTCGTCATGGCGGCCGTCTGCGTCCATGCGGCCTCCGGAGACGGAATATACCGGGATGCCGGAGCCTCGGCATTCCAGTTCCTCAAGATCGAGGTCTCGGCCCGCGCCGCCGCTCTCGGCGGCACCGTGCTCTTCAATTCCGGACCCCTCTCGGGATTCTCGTGCCCCGCGGGCCTGGCGCGCCTCGACGGCGCGAGCGTCTCGGCGAGCCATGCCAGCTATTTCGGCTCTGCCAGCCAGAACACGGCCTCTCTCGTCGCGGCTTCCGGAGGCCTGCGTTTCTCCGCGGGGATAAACGCGCTCTCGGCAGGAGGGCTCGAGTACAGGGGCGACGAACCGGTGGCAGAACCTCTCGGAACCTTCGACTACCTCGACCTGGCTCTCTCCGGTGCGGTTGCGGCCTCGTCGGGCCCCCTCGATGCCGGGGCAGGCATGAAGCTGCTGCACGAGGAGATCTGGGAGACTGACGAGTGGGGCTTCACCGTCGACGCCTCGGCCGCGGTGCACCCCCTGCCCTGGCTCGACCTGGGCCTCGCAGTGCAGAACATCGGTCCTTCGGCCGACTTCGGCAGCCGGCCCGGGTACCGGATGCCCATGACCTGGAGGGCCGGGATCTCGACCCGGGCCGAACTCCCCTGGGCCGGCCCCGCAGCGCTCTCCCTCGAAACCTGCAAGCCCATCGACAACGACATGTCCGGCGGGGCGGGGCTCGAACTCTCGCCGGCGGCGTGGCTCGACCTGCGCGGCGGGTACCGGCTGGGAAACGACTCCCAGGACCTCACCGCGGGCATCGGCCTGTCCGCGGGCGCCTGGGCCCTCGACTACGCGTGGATCCCGGGTGCGATGTCCCTGGGGGACGTCCACAGGATCGTGCTGACCACCGGGATCTGACCTGAGCGCCATGAGGATCCTGCTGACGAACGACGACGGCATCGGAGCGCCCGGGCTCGAAGCCATGGAGGCTGCGCTCCGCTCCTCCTGGGAAGTGTATGTCGTGGCTCCAGCCGTCCATTGCAGCGGGTCGGGCCATGCCCTGGGGCTCTACCGCGACATCGAGGTCACGAGCACGGGCGGGCGCTCCTGGTCGGTGGGCGGAACCCCCGCCGACTGCGTCAAGCTGGCGATCCGCGAGCTGCTGGGATTCATACCCGACCTGGCGGTCTCCGGTATCAATCCCGGGCCGAACCTCGCGAACAACGTCCACTACTCCGGCACCGTCGCCGCCGCCAGCGAGGCCGCCTTCTGGGGCATCCCCGCCATCGCCGTGAGCTCCGGGTCCCCTTCGCCCCTGCACCTGGGCTGCGCCGCCGAGTATGTTGCAGGCCTGATCCGTTCCGGCGTGCACGCCTCTATTCCCCCCGACTCGGTGCTCAATCTCAACATCCCGGATGCCCCCTCCTGCATGCTCGGCCCGCCGGTGTGGACGAGGACGGGCAGGTTCTCGCAGGATGCTCCCTTCATCGTACTCGAGCCGGGGCGATCCTACCGGTACGGCAGATGCCACGAACTGCCCCTCAGGGACGAGAAAGGCACCGACGTGGAAGCACTCAGGGCCGGATTCGTCAGCGCCACCCTCCTCGGGCTCGACAGGAGCCTTCCGGGTTTCAGCATGCCGCAAGGGGGCTAGGCATTGGCGCCTGTTCTCCTGGCTGCCCTGATCCTCGGCACCGATGCGGTCTTCCTCAGGCACCAGGCCCTTGTCGACCTGGCGTGCGACTCGGCCGCGGCGGTCGAGACATCCCTGGAGGTGGTCATCCCCCTCGATGCCGCCGGCGTCTCCAGGTTCTCGACCCTGTCCGTCCCCTACGACAGCTGGAATGAAACCATAACTGTGATCACGGCCGAGCTTCATCCCCTGCGCCCCGGGAGACCCGACTCAGAGGCCGCCTCCACCGAGAGGCCCAGGCCCGGGCTGGCCGAAGCCGGCAGGCTCGAGAGCAACTTCAGGGAGTATCTGATAGAGTTCCCCGGCCTCGAGACAGGCGACACCATATTCGTCTCGACGCGCCGGGAGATACGCAGACTGCCCCTCGCCGACGCCTACAGCTACTCCTTCTACACCCAGTCCTCGGACAGCATCCATTCGAGCTCGTTCACGGTCCGCTGGCCGAACGGGGTGCCGCTGCACTTCACGGGGCCCGGCCCCCTGTCCGACTTCACGTCAGACGGCGTGAGGACGGTGGAGTGGCGGTCGGGTCCGATGGAGCCTCTGCCGGTGCTGCCCCTCGGGGTGCCGGTCGAGCAGGAGGCCGGGCACGTCACGATCTCCTCGCATTCACCGGGCGAACTGGGCGTCCTCCTGTACGGGATCCTCGATCCGGGCATCCCGTCGGGCGAGGAGCTGTCGGCGCTCGCCCCGGTTCTCGACTCGACCGGTACGGATCCGGACACCCTCAGGGCGTGGGTGGCCTCGAACATCTCATATCTCGGATCGGGGATAGGCACCGATCCCGGCTTCACCCCACGGACGCCGTCCGAAACGCTCTCGGACAGATGCGGGGTGTGCAGGGACAAGTCGGTTCTCCTGGCCGCGCTTCTCAGGGCGGCGGGTCACGGTGCCTGGCTCGGCCTGACGAGGACGTCGCACCCCCTCGATCCACTCTGCGGCATCAGGGACTTCGACCACATGGTGGTCCTGCTCGACAGGGACGGCGTGCTCGACGTGCTCGACCCCTCCACCACAGGCCATTCCACCCCCGCAAGCTATGCGCTCCGGGGCCTCCCGGTCCTCCCTCTCGCCCCCTGGTGCGAAGGATACGTGACGGTTCCCGACCCCGGACTCGATTCCCTCAGGATGAGGGTCTCCCTGGGATTCTCACCCGGGCTGGACAGCCTCCGCGGCACGATGGAGGTCGGTTTCGCAGGAGCTGCCGACGAACTCTGGCGCGACATGCTCTCGCGTGTCGACTCCGGAGCCTGGCCGGAGCTCCTCGAGGCGCTCTTCGGCGTCTCGCCCGGGAGCACCCTGGGGGTCCACGGCGATCCGTGCGACCCGCTCTCGGACTTCTCCGTGTCGGGGACGGTCTCGATCCCGTCCCGCGCGGTCGAATCCGGGGGG
Source organism: Candidatus Fermentibacter sp. (assembly GCA_030373045.1). Classification (NCBI taxonomy): domain Bacteria; kingdom Pseudomonadati; phylum Candidatus Fermentibacterota; class Candidatus Fermentibacteria; order Candidatus Fermentibacterales; family Candidatus Fermentibacteraceae; genus Candidatus Fermentibacter; species Candidatus Fermentibacter sp. The sequence goes on along the minus strand of JAUCPW010000027.1, from coordinate 34,170 downwards.
ATCCGCATGATCCTCCCCGGGCTGGCGGATCTCGACGTTGCAGGATCGAGGGTCTCCGCCCTTCTGCTGTCGGCCCCCGACCGCGACGGCAGGGTGCAGGGCACCGATACGCCCCTGCTGGAAGTGCTGGAGGGGGCCGTCGCCATCCCGGGGGGCATGACCGCATCGCCGCCCGGACCCTTTGCCGGCGGAGGCTACTCGGTGAGTGCCGGGCTGGAGGGGGATTCGCTGGTCTGGACGGAGATCTGCGACCTCGGCAACCATCCCGCCGGGACGCTCAGGGTGACCGCGGCATTCCGGTGTTCCGGCGATGGGCGGCGGATCCGCCTGGAGGAGCCTTGATCCGCGCACCGCTCGCGCTCGTGGCCTTTGCCGCCCTGGCCCGGGCATCGCTGCTCTCCATGGACATGTCCGAACAGGACGGCGATCTGACGACCGTCCTCTCCGTGGACGGGTTCGATTCGAGGAGGTATCCGGTCCCGTTCGATCCGGCGTTCACGGACGTCCGGCTCCTCGATGCCTGGGTCGAAACGGCCGACGGGACGAGATCGGACCTGCCGGGCTGGGCCGTGGACACCCTCGGCAGCTCCTCCGGGATGCCCCTGGCCCTGGTCGTGGCGTTCCCCGGCAGGATGGACGGAGGGGGATTCCTCCGGGTGGAGACCGTCGACCACGGAGGGCTGTGGGACGACGGCGCGTGGCTGGGCTTCACCGCACCGGAATGGGCCGACAGTGTAAGGATCACCATGCGCGGCCTGGGGGAGGAGCCGGCCTGGGAGGGTGACGGCTACAGCCTCGAGATGGACGGATCCGACGCGGTGTTCACCGCCTTCGCTCCGGCGGGGCGCCTGTCCGTCTCCACCATACCCGGCTGGCAGGCGCTCTACTCGATGATGTCGGAATCCTACCTGGCGGCCCTCGATGCGGAGAGACCGACCTCGGTGGCCGGGGCCGCCCTCGAGGCCGGCGCTGCCGGAGCAGACATCCCGGCCGTCATGGCCAGGCTCAGGACCATCGTCTGCAACAGCTTCACCCTCGAGTCGCCGGGGCACCCCTGCCGGCTGTTCGCAGTGGATTCCATCGACGAACTCATGAGGAACAGGAGTGCAGACAGGCTCGAACTGGCGCTCGTCACCGCAGCGGTTCTCGACGAGGCCGGGATCGTGACCGAACTCCTGTTCGCCTCGTCGGACCCGGCATCCGTCCCCGTCCCCGTCGACTGGGACAGGCCTGTAATCTCGGCACGGCTGCCGGACGGCAGGAGCCTGCTCGTCGATCCCTCGGCCTATCTCAACAGCGCCTTCCACATACCCGGGCGGGAGTCGCTCTCCATGCTCGGCCCCCACGGAGACGCGCCGGCCGCTCCCGCCGCGGGGGGACCCGAGGACTACTGGAGGGAGGCCTGGGAGATATCCGCCGACGGTTCGTTCAGGCTCGAGCTGTCCACGGGGGGTGCCGCCGATTCGCTGCTCAGGCACAGGCTCGCGGGCCTCGACGGGCCGCCTGCCGCTGCGGCGCTGGCTCTCTGGCTGCTGTCCGGAGGCCAGGTAGCGATCATCGACTCGATGGAGACGACCGACCTCTACGATCTGGCCGAGGGAGCATCGCTCGCGGCCGGCGGACGGCTGGCGGGCGGCGTGGCGCCGGGCGAGCCCTCGAGGCTGCCGCTGCTCCCGGGCTGCTCCTGCCCGGGAATGCTCAGGACCTGGAAGCTTCCCGGGAGGATCGAGGCCGCGAGCGACGGGCTCCGCATAGAGGAGGACGGCTGCACCGCCGCCGACACCGCCTCCCTCTCGAGCGCCCCCGTGATCCTGGTGGGGGATGCATGATGACCATCCGTGACATCGATGCTGCCGGAGCAAGGGAAGTCCCCCGCGGTCGGGCGGGGGATGCCGGCTCGCTCGGTTCGATCCGGCAGGAGGGCAGGAAGGTCGCCCGGGCAGCCGGCCTGATGGGCCTGCTCACACTGCTCAGCCGCATCCTGGGGCTGGCGAGGGACGTCGGCCAGGCCGCCGTGCTGGGCACCGGCATGGCGGCTGATGCCTTCACCCTGGCCTTCGTGGTCCCCAACATCCTCAGGAGGCTCTTCGGCGAATCGACCGTGAGCGCCGCCCTGGTGCCCACCTTCACTTCCACACTCGTTTCGAGGGGCGGTCGCGAGAGTTCGAAGCTGGGATCGAGGGTCGTGACATTCTCCGCACTCTGCCTGTCCGCGCTCTCGATTCTGGGTATCCTGGCGGCGCCTCTCCTGGTGGCCCTCTTCGCCCCCGGCTTCGGCGAAGTGCCCGGCAAGGCCCTCCTCTCCACCCAGCTACTCAGATTCCTCTTCCCCTACATCCTCTTCGTCGGGACAGCGGCCGTCGTGATGGGGATGCTGAACAGCGCACGGCACTTCCTGACGCCCTCCCTGGGGCCGGTGCTCTTCAACCTGCTGGCCCTGGCAGGCCTTTTCGCTCTGCCGGCCGTCTGGAGGGCGGACGCTCCCGTCTGGCCCTACTCCGCGGGCATCCTTGCCGGGGGGGTCGCGCAGCTCCTCGTCCAGCTCCCTGCGCTTCGCAGGAACGGCATCTCCCTCAGACCCGACTTCGGATTCCGCGACAGCGAGTTCAGGTCCGTGCTCCGGCTCGCCGTTCCGGCTCTCGTGGGGCTCGTTGCCGCCGAGTTCAACGTCCTGGTGGACCAGATGGTGGCGTCCCTGCTGGAGGAGGGCAGCGTTGCGGCTCTTTCCTACGGCAACAGGATCATGCAGTTCCCCCTCGGGATCTTCGCGGTCGCATCGGCTACGGCGCTGCTGCCCACCCTGAGCCGGCAGGCCGCGGCCGGGAGGCTTTCGGAGGCACGGAAGACCCTCGGATACGCGACGCTCGGTCTCGCCGCGCTGCTGGTGCCGGCCACCCTGTTCACGTCGGTCCTGGGGCGCCAGAGCGTTGCGGTCCTTCTCTCCAGGGGTGCGTTCGGCGCCGATTCCGTCGACCTGACCGCCTCGGCCCTGACCTTCTACTCGATCGGACTGGTGTTCTACGGCGGCGTGAAGATCACCGCACCCGTCTTCTACGCCATGAGGGACACGAAGACCCCCGCCATGATAGGAATGGCCTCGATGGGCCTCAACATTGTGCTGAACGTCGCCCTGTCGTGGCTCTTCATAACGACGGGATGGGCGAGACCGCTGGCCGGCGTGGCCCTGGCCACCAGCCTGTCGTCGGCCGCCAACCTCGTCGCTCTGCGGATCGCCATGAGGAGGAGGCTGGGCCCCGGGAGCGGAGCCCCCGCAAGGGCCTGGGCGGCCGTCCCGGTCGCCTCGGGGGCATGCCTCTGGCTGCTCTTCGCCATGAGGCCATGGGTCGACTCCCTCTGCGAAGGCGGCACCCTGCCCGGGCTGGCCGCCCTCACATGCGCAGCCCTGGCCTCCCTCGCCTGCTTCCTGATCGTGCTCGTCGCCACGGGCGGCCGGGGGACCGCCTCACTCCTGAAACTCGTGCTCGGCCGTGGCGGGAAAGCCGTCGCTTGAGGCCGCGGCGGGGGCGGCCCCGCACCTGCCGGGGGTCTACCGGTTCGTGGACCCCTCGGCCGCCATCCTCTACATCGGCAAGGCGGTCGACCTCAACAGGAGGCTGAGGGGGCACCTCGCGAACCCCGGTGACGAACGGCACAGGATCATCCTCGAGAAGGCCTGCACGGTCGAATGGACCGTCACCCGGTCGGAGGTCGAGGCGCTGGTCCTGGAGGCCGATCTCATCCGGATCCACAAGCCCCCGTACAATGTCCGCCTGCGCCAGGACCACAGGTATCCGTTCCTGGAGCTGACCACCGACGAGGAGCTGCCCAGGCTGGTGGTGACCAGGAACGTCGACCCTTCGAGGGACATCCCCAGGTTCGGGCCGTATCCGGACTCGAGGACCCTGCGCTCCCTGGTCGAGTTCCTGCAGGAGGCGTTTCCGCTGCGCAGATGCCGCACCCCTGAGCCCGCCTCGCGCACCGGAAGGAGCTGCCTGCTCGGGCAGATATCCCGTTGCCCGGCCCCGTGCGTCTCGGACAGGGGGGACTACTCCGGGAACGTCGAGGCGGTGCTCAGGATCCTGAAGGGCGACTGGGAGGGAGCGCGGTCGGGGATCGAGGGGCGGATGGAGGAGTCGGCCCGGGCGATGAGGTACGAGGATGCCGCGAGATGGCGCGATCTCCTCGCCAGGCTCGACTCCTTCGGATGGCCCGCCCCGGAGAGCGCTAAGGACAGGGTCAGCAGGGACATAGCGGCAGTCAGGGAGAACTGGGGCATCATCCTCCAGATGCGTTCCGGCAGGTTCACCGGGGTCGTCAGGCTGCCCTTCGAAAGCCGCTGGAGGCAGGCTGGCGTGCCCGAGCGACTGTCGGTCCTCCTCCACACCTACTATTCCGAGACCGGCGACATACCCCGCGAGATCCTGACCACGGAGGATCCCGCGGATTCGGACATGCTCTCGCAATGGCTCTCGGACAGGAGGAAGGGCTCGGTCACGATTCATGCTCCTGCGAGAGGGACGGGCAGGGAGCTCGTGGCCGTTGCACTGAAGGACCTGGATCACTTCCTGGCCAGGCTGGAATGGAAGAGGCCCGGGGGCAGGGCCGAACGCACGAAGGCTGCCCTGGAGGCGCTGGCGGACATGCTGGGGCTTCCCGCCCCGCCGGAATGGATGGTCGCCCTCGACGCCTCTACGATACAGGGGTCCTATCCCGTTGCCGCCCTGGTGAGCTTCAGGGGCGGCAGGCCGGACAAGTCGGGGTACAGGAGATTCTCGATGGCGCAGGGCATAGGGCGGAACGATCCGGCCATGATAGCCGACTCCGTCAGTAGGTTCCTGGCCGGCATCGAGAACGGAGCCCTGCCCGACCTGTTCCTTGTCGACGGCGGGATCACCCAGCTCAGGGCCGCCATCGCCGCGGCGGGGGACGCCGCCGACCGGACCCTGTTCGTGGCCATAGCCAAGAAGGAGGAGGCCCTGCTGTGCGGCAGGGAGGAGCGGTCCGTGTCCCGGAACCCGGACGAACCCCCCATGAGGATCCTTGTCGCCATGCGCGACGAGGCGCACAGGTTCGTCCTCCACTACCACAGGACAAGCCGCTCGCGCGGCGAGATCAGGTCTGTCCTGGACGACATCCCCGGAGTGGGGCCGTCGCTGCGGGCTCTCCTGCTGACCCGGTTCGGCAGCGTGGAGAGGCTGCGGGCCGTTTCGGAGGAGGATCTCTGCACGGTGCCCGGGATAGGCAAGGCGAGGGCGGCGCTCCTCAGGAGGTATATCGATGGATGGGAGTCCCCGGAGCAGATTCGGGTTCGTGGAGAAGGAGATGCACATCGATCAGAGGGGGTGGGTGCTGAACCCGTTCGACCATCTCCCGGGGGCCGGGACGGGAATCACGACGGTGACTGACTGCCACGCCTTCTCCATCGAGCCGGGCTGCCGGCGCGGCGGGCACGTCCATCCCGGCAGGGACGAGCAGGTCGCGGTCCTGCAAGGAGAGGTCTTCATCGGCGATACCGAACTGGGGTTCGAGGAGAGGATGTCTGCCGCAAGGGGAGGGCTGCTGGTGATCCCTCCCGGAGTCCCCCACGTGTTCGAGAACAGGGGTCCGGAGACGGCAGTGGCGCTCTGCTTCAGCTCCCTGCCCGCATCGAGATGAAGGGCGGCGAGTCCTCCCTCTACCCCCCGGTGAGGGATTTCCTAAGGCGCCTCGGGTACGAGGTCAGGGGAGAGGTTCTGGACTGCGACGCGGTGGGAGTGAACGGCTCCAGGATCGTGGCGGTCGAACTCAAGTCCACCTTCTGCCTGAAGCTGGTGCTGCAGGCGGTCGAGAGGCTCTCGTGCGCCGATTCGGTCTACGTGGCGGTGCCTTCGGACTCCCCCTCGCTGCGCGGCAGGCAGGTCCGCAAGCTGCTGCGCATGCTGGGGATAGGTCTTCTCGCGGTGGACACCCGGTCGGGCTCGGTCGATCCGCTGATCGATCCGGGCGAGTACCGGCCGAGGCGGTCGAAGGCAGGGCGGGCCAGGCTCAGGGCCGAACACATGGCGCTGGAAGGCGACCCCAACACCGGGGGGAGTGCGAAGCGCGGAGGCAGGATGACCGCCTACAGGCGAAGGGCGCTGGCGGTGGCTGCATTCCTGGCGGCCAACGGACCCTCGCGGTCCGCGGAGGCCGCCGCATGCCTGGGCGATCCCGGGGCATGGAGCATCGTATACCGGAACGTATACGGATGGTTCGAGAAGACGGGCCCTGGCACCTACGGGCTTACCCCCAGGGGCGCTGCCGAGTCCGCTGCCTGGTCGGCCGCGGGAGCCGGCCCGGTCAGGGGAGCAGGGGCGGAATGAAGAGGCGGCCCGGACCCTGGCCCGGCCGCCCCCCATGCACCTTGCGGATCAGCGCCCCAGGTAGACCATGCTCGATGAGCTGGAGCCCGCGGCGGTATCCAGCCTGACGAGGTAGCACCCGGACGCCATGGGTGCCCCGCCGTCCGAAAGCCCGTCGAGGACGGTCATGCCCGAGGAGGCCGATGCGTCCTGGGTGATCGTACTCACCAGCCTGCCCGTGACATCGAAGACCGACAGGGTGAACCCGGACGGTTCCGGCATGGACCAGTACACGGAGATCGACCCGGATGCCGGGTTGGGGCTGATGCCAGTGGCGACCCGCAGACCCTGTTCGGGAGCACCACCGCCCAGGCCTGTCTGGTTGGTGACGAATAGCAGCGCCGGGTCGCCCAGGAGGTTGTTCTCCTGCAGCACCCAGTTCTGCATCGACATGCCTCCTGCCGCCTTGAACGCATCCTTGGCCGCGGCCTGCATGTCGCCCACCCTCTGTACGCCCAGAACGAACATCTGGTTGGCGAAATGGACCTCCAGATGTTCCGACGGGCCCATCGAGGGCGGCGCCCCGTAGCCGTTGTTCGAGTTGAACATCACGGCCACGGCCCCTCCGGTGGTCGAGTTCATCAGCCTCTCTGCGCTGCAGTTGGAGACCGAGAGCTGTCCGGCGAGGCAGGCTATGGAATGGAACACCGGGAACATGCCCCAGTTGGTCATCTGGTTGATGAGGCCGGCCGTGATCATGCTGGTGGGGGCGTAGTACCAGTAGATCCCCGAGGAGAATCCGTGCCCCTGGGGGGAGACGTAGCTGACACCCTCGTTGATCAAGTCGACCTGGTTGTTGGGGTGCGATCCGGATGAGTACTCGTAGAGCTTCGTCTCGATCCAGGAGCCGGGTATCCTCTTGCAGATCGAGTCGCAGACGAAGCGTCCCCAGTAGCCGTACTCGGGCCACAGGCCGGCCCCGCAGAGCAGTGCGCGGGTCCTCCAGGAACCGGCGGGGGAGACCGTCTCGTATTCGATGGTCTTCTGCACCATCGTAGCGACCTGCGCCGGCAGGTCGGTGCTGAACCGCCCCACGGCGATGTCGGAGTAGTAGTTGATGCCGTCGGTGTTCTCGCCGTAGAGGTGGTCGCCGTCGTTGTCCCAGGTGCCGTCGAGGTCGCTGTAGTAGAGGTCTGTGGTTTCGTTGAGAACCGTCCCGCCGCCGACGTCGAGGCTCGACATCCGCTGGGTCGGGCCCCAGTCGCCCACTATGAGGGCGTACATGAGGCCGTGGTTGAGATAGGCGTCCTTTATGTAGTTCCTGATCTGCTCCTGGGTGTCGTATCCCGCGTATGAGGAGTAGATCCATTCGGTGGAGACGAATTCAGCCGTCATGCCCGAAGCGTTCCTGTGGGTGACCAGGGGCTCGAGGGTGGATTCCAGGGCTTCCGGGGCGATGACCACCCAGGACGACCAGTCGGTCCCTCCTCCGCGGACCTGGGGCCGGCAGGCCGAGAGGTCCTCCGGGTTCGACACGATGCCTTCGAGGATGGATTCGGCGTTCCCCACCTGCGCCGCTCCCAGGCTGAAGGTGTCCGCCGCGGGGTCGTCCTCCCAGCGGAGGGTCACCCTCGCCTGCGTGATGCAGGTGACGGAGCCCGATGCCGGATCGTAGGTGAACGGCGTGAACTGCACGGTGGCGAGTCGGAAGCCCGTGCGGGTGCCTGTCTCGACCGATACGACATTCGATGCCGGGAAGACCGCGCCGCCCATGTAGACGCCCGGGTCCCTCAGGAAGGGGCCGGGATCGGACCCGAGCGGGACGGACCTGACGGGGAGGATGTCGTACATCCCGTCGACCCGGGTCTCGGAGATGACCTCTACGGAGGCTTCGACGGCCGAAGCTCCCTGGGGGATGACGAACGTGCGCGCCATGGCAGGGAGGTCGGGCTGACCCTCGGGGAAGCACGGGGTCGCGCCGGGCCAGCAGATGGCATCCCCCCCCTCGTATTCCACCATCTCGAAACCTCCCGCGGGAAGCGAGAAGTCGAAGGATGTCCCGCCGGCGGAGGCGGGGGCCGGGAGTGCGGACAGGCAGACCGAAACTGCCGCTGCGAGCGGGATGCGTGCCGCTGCGATCATCGATGCTCCCTCGCGCTGGTGTGATACGAGAGGAACGGAGTTTCGGAAGGTCCGGTTCCGGCCCGGTTCTCGATGCGCGAAGATAAGCGTGGCCCGGCCCGGGGGGGAGTGTGCCGGTGCGCCTTCGGGGCGCATTTCGTATAACTGGCCGGTGTCCAGTGGATGGGTCGGGATGGCTCCATCGGCCGGAGACGGCGGGAGGAAGAGATGGGAAAGACGCTCGATGACCTGAAGCAGGCGTTCGCCGGCGAGTCCCAGGCGAACCGCAGATACCTGGCATTCGCGAAGAAGGCCGACGCAGAAGGGCATCCGCAGGCTGCAAGGCTTTTCAGGGCCGCGGCCGAGGCCGAGACGGTGCATGCACATGCCCACCTCCGGGCCATGGGCGGCATCGGTTCGACCCGCGAGAACCTCGCGGCTGCCGTTGCCGGCGAGGTGCACGAGTTCGAGAAGATGTACCCTGCGATGATAGAGGACGCCAGGACCGAGGGCGAGGCACAGGCCCTGCGCTCGTTCGAGTTCGCCAACTCGGTCGAGAGGATACATGCCGGCCTCTTCGGGACCATGCTCGAGAGCCTCGGGCAGGGCGGCGACCAGTATCCCTACCACATCTGCCCGGTGTGCGGATTCACCGCGGAGAAGGGCGCCCCCGACGTCTGCCCGATCTGCGGCGCGAAGGGATCCTCCTTCGTCAGGATAGACTAGCCTTTCGGAATCCGGCCCGCCGGGGAGTCGGCCCTCCGGCGGGCCTCCCCGCTCCGCCGCGGAATCCCTGGACGACCCCGACCTCCCGGACCGGTCCATGACTGACGGGTTTGCCCGCTTCGCCGCTTATTCCCATACTTGCGTTAACAAGGCGTGCCGGGGTGGTGGAACGGCAGACACAACGGACTTAAAATCCGTCGGCCAGCGGCCGTGAGGGTTCGAATCCCTCTCCCGGCACCAGCCCGACCGACGATCCGTCGGCTGGAGGCCATGCCTGCGATAAGAGTCCTGAGCGATGAAGTGGTCAACCTCATCTCTGCCGGAGAGGTGGTGGAGAGGCCCGCATCCGTGGTCAAGGAGCTCGTCGAGAACTCCATCGACGCAGGTGCGGCCTCGGTCGGGGTCTCGACAGAGCGGGGGGGCAGGCAGTCGATCACCGTCAGGGACGACGGGTGCGGCATGTCGCGCCACGACCTCCTGCTCTCCGTGCAGCGGCACGCCACCAGCAAGATCATGCTCGCGAAGGATCTCGACAGCCTCTCCACCCTCGGTTTCCGCGGGGAGGCACTTCCCAGCATCGCCTCGGTCACGCGCCTCTCGATCGTTACCAGCGACGGTTCCGAAGCCTGGGCCCTCTCGATGGAGGGAGGGGTGCTCGGGGGCGTCACTCCTGCTGCAAGGACGAGGGGAACTACGGTCACCGCATCGGGCATCTTCTTCAACCAGCCCGTCAGGAGGCGCTTCCTGCGATCCGAAGGCACCGAGGAGTCCTGGGTCCGCAGGCATCTCGAAGGTCTGGCCTTTTCCAACGACAATGTCTCGATCAGCCTCTCGTGCGACGGGAGGGAGTCCTTCTCCATACCCGCGGGCACGCTCGAATCGAGACTCAGGGCGAGGTTCGGAATCCCGGACGGAGTCCTCGCGGCAGCGGGGAATGCATCTGCCGGGCCGGGAACGGCCTCCGTCGTGTTCTTCCCGGACAGGACCTCGGCCTCGAGACAGCACGTGTATGTCGTCGTCGACGGCAGGCCCGTCTCGGTCAGGTCGGTCTCCTACGTCCTCGAGAGCATGCTCGCGGGGCCTGCCGGCTGCCCGGTATGCGTCTGCAGGCTCGATCTCCTGCCCGGCGAGTGCGATGTGAACGTGCATCCCGCCAAGCTCGAGGTCCGCCTGCGGAACCCTTCCGGGGTGCAGGCCCTCGTCGCATCTGCCGTCTCCGCCGCCTCGGCGGGCAGATCCGCCGCGGTGGGCCTGGCCCTGGGCGTGAGGGCCGCCGGAACCGTGAGGAGACCGGCCTCCTCCGCCTCACAGGACGGGTACGACCGGCCCCCGGACTTCTTCGACGGGGGCGCAGGCGTCATGTCCCCCGGCCCGGATCTGCCCGCGAACGGCCTGGTTGCGCCCCGGGTCTCGGCCGTGCAGCAGGTGGGGCGACGCTACCTGGTATCATCGGTATCCGGGGGGATCGTGATAGTAGACCCCCATGCGGCACACGAGCGGGTCCTCTTCGAGAGCATCCGGAAGGGAGTCGCGGGCCGGCAGCGCCTCCTGCTGCCCGAGCAGTTCGATCCGGGTCCCGGGCAGGCCGAACAGTTCGAGGCCTTCCGCGACATGCTCACCGAGGCGGGTTTCGAGATAGACGCGTCCGGCGGGCAGTACACCCTCATGTCGGTTCCGGAGGGCGTGAGGCACGGCGCCGAGGCCGTGATGGAGATCCTGTCGGCGCTCTCGGAACCCTCGAAGGCGTCCCTCCCCCCGCTCGACCAGATAGCTGCGGCCGCCGCCTGCGCCGGGGCGGTCAAGCTGGGCGACGCGCTCGATCCGGAGCAGGCAGCCGAACTCCTCGACATGCTCTTCGCGACGTCCGACCCGTTCCACTGCCCGCACGGCAGGCCCACTCTGATAGAGATATCGGACGCGGAACTCGCGCGGAGGTTCGGCAGGTGACTCCCGCTCCGCCCATCCCCGTCATCACCGGGTGCACGGCCTCGGGGAAGACGGGGCTCGCCCTCGCGATGGCAGCGAGGATACGCATGGAGGTCATAAGCGCCGATTCCAGGCAGATCTACAGGATGATGGACATAGGCACCGCGAAGCCGACCCGCGAGGAGAGGGAGGCGGTCCCGCACCATCTCCTGGACATCATGGACCCCGACGGGACCTACTCGGCGGGCAGGTTCGCCAGGGAGGCCTCCGCCCTTGCTCCCGCGATACGCGCGAGGGGGGCGGTGCCCGTCGTGGTGGGCGGCACCGGCCTGTACCTCCTGGCCCTCACCGGGCGGTTCGATCCGCTTCCGCAGGCCGACGGGACCCTCAGATCCATCCTCTCTGCCTGCGAATGCTCTTCGAGGGGCTTCGTACGGAGGTGTCTCGCGCGGCTCGATCCCGCCTCGGCCGGGACGCTTCACCCCTCGGACGCCGTGAGGGCTCTGAGGGCGCTGGAGATCACGCTGCTCTCGGGCAGGAGGGCGTCGAGCCTCAGGACGGGGGGTCCCGGGCGGGGTGACGTGTTCAGGATAGCCAGGGTGGATGTCCCCGGCCCCGATCTGCGCAGGAGGATCTCGGCAAGGACCCGCTCGATGCTCGAATCGGGTCTGGTGGACGAGGTCCGCCGGCTCTCAGCGGCGGGTTTCGGCCGGGATTGCGCCCCTGGGCGCACCATCGGGTACAGGGAGGTGCTGGATTCGCTCGAGGCGGGCGGTTCGGGCGATGATGCGGCAACGGCGATCGAGAACGGCACATGGCGGTTCTCGCGGAGGCAGAGGAACATGCTGGGCCGGCTCCCGGCGGATCTGGTGACCGACGGGGGCGACCCTGGAGCCTTGTTCGAGACCCTGTTCGGAGACGGGGTCCCATGATCACGGACAGGGAGGGATGGATCGTGCAGAAGGTCGGCGATACGATTTCCGAGCATGTACCGCTCGAGGAGGTGAGGATCGAGGACGTCGACAGCCTCGATCCGCCGGATGGCTGGAACCCCGATACGCCGGGAGCGGAACCCGTGCCTCCGCCGGTGCTGATAGAGGAGGAAGGCCGGTTCTCCCTCCTGGTGAACCACGACTCCTTCTGGAGGGCCAGAGCGGCAGGGATGCTCTCCATCAGAGCGCTGGTGGTCAGGAATCCCGTGCACATACCCCCTGCGCACAAGGCCGTGAAGAACAGCCTGGAGGAGGCCCTCCTCTTCGACGGGCTCCTGCGCACCGCGATCGTCCCCAACAGGAGCCGCCTGGCCGAACTCCTGGATTTCTCGCGGGCCAGGATCACGCAGGTCCTGAACGTCCTGAAGCTCCCGCTCGTCATACGCCGCGAACTCCTCGTGACGGGCAGCATCAGCGAATTCCACCTTCGTCCCCTGATAAAGATGGACGACGAGAAGAGACAGATCGCGTCGTTCCGAAAGCTCCTGGCCGACGGGCTCACCGGCAGGCAGATGGCCCTCTTCGCGGCATCGGGCGACGAGGGAGAGGGGCAGGCAGGGGTCGACCTCGAGAGCCTCATGGCACAGCCCGTCCTCGTCACCCCCCCGGGACCCGCCGAGCACGCAGCGGATCCGCAGGTCGGCCCGCCGGCCTCCCCGGCGCCGCAGGAGAGCCCGGCCGTGGCCGAGGCGGAATCCGCACCGGAGGACGTCGGCAGGGCGGAGCATGATGCTTCGTCCGGGGAACGGACGAAGGCTCCGCGCCAGGCGACGAAGCCCGACCAGATCCGCAGCGATACCCCGTCTTCGGCCGAAAGGGCTCTCTACATGAGGGCCAAGGGCCTCCTCGAAGTGCTCGGTACTCTCCGAGAGAAGGGCTGGGAGGAGAAGGCCACGAGGAACGGTGCGACGCGAGAGGAGATGGTGTTCCTGGAGGGAGTCTCGCTGCTTCGGAAGGGTCAGTACGAGAAGGCGGCCGAGACGCTGACCAACGCATCGCACCTGTCTCGAGGCAACGCCGCGGTGTTCTTCTTCCTCGGCAGGAGCTACAACCTGCTGGAGAAGCTCTCGAGCGCCGAGGAGTACCTCCGTGCGGCCTGCGAGCATGTTCCGGACGACCCGGACATCCTCTCCGAACTCGCCATCGTGCTCGAGAAGCAGAAGCGCTACACCGAGGCATCCAGCTTCTACAAGAGGGCTTCGGCGATAAGGAACCCCCCGGCTCCGGCCAAGGGGAGGAGGCAGTGAGGTACCGCCTCCTGTGCGCCTCCGCGATGGCCGCCCTCATGGCGGGATGCGCCAGGATCGCGGCACCCTCCGGCGGCCCCGAGGATACCGAACCGCCGTACATCGTCTCGCTCTCACCGGAGCCTTCCGCCGGCACGCCGGATCTCGACGAGGTGGCGATCCGGTGGAGCGAGCGGATGCAGGAGAGCTCCATCGAGATCAGGGTGTTCCCCGCGATCCCGATCCGCGTGGGCAGCTCCCCGGGGCGGACCGTGGTATCCCTGGAGGAACCGCTTGGTGCCCGGACGATGATCCTCCATGTCTCCGGCACGGCGGCCGATCTGCGGGGAAACAGGATCGTCCAGGCGGTGGACCTGGCCTACAGCGGCCTGGACACGCTGCCTTCCGGATCCCTGAGGATCGGGCTCGCCAGGCAGGGGGGGACCGTGCTCAGCGGGTCCGTCCAGATCGACGTGCTCGACGCCCTGGGAACGATGGTCCGCAGGACGTCGCCCGATTCGACCGGATCGGCCGTGGCTGGCTGGCTCCCGGGCGGCGCCTATTCGGTGATCTGCTTCGAGGACGGCGACGGAAGCATGTCCTGGGAGCGCGAAGTCGAAGCCGGCGCCGAGACCACCGTGGTGATCGGCGACGCCGACTCGCTCGATCTCGAACTCGTCCTGACCGTCGTGGACACGATAGGTCCGAGGCTCGTGCAGGTTCTCGCACTGGACGAGTTCCACGCCCGGGTGGACTTCAACGAAGAGCCCGCCCAGCCGGCCGATGCACGGCGGGTGTTCGGCATCCGCGATACTTCGGGCATCCCGGTCCCCGTGCTCGGCTGCTGGTCGTCCGGTTCGAGGGAGGAGAGGTCGCTAGTCCTGGCCACCGGCGGGATGCCGGAAGGCGTACTCCTCCTCCGGACGGAAGGCGTCGCCGACCTCCTGGGCAACACGTCCGCACCGGATTCGATCGAGTTCGAATCGTCGGACTCGGCATCGGTGGACACGATACATGTCAGATCGACGTTCCCCGCCCCGGGTTCCGTGGAAGTGTCCGCATCGACATCAGTCATCTTCTCGCTCTCCGACTGGGTCGATCCCGATTCCCTGGCGGGGGTCTTCAGCATGACCCGGGTCGCCGACAGTTCCGTGGTGGAGGGCGTGCTCAGGGCGGACGACGGAAGGTCCTTCACATTCACTCCTCTGCATGACCTGCTCGGGGAGGAGCAGTACAGGGTCGAGATAGGCCCCGGCCTCGTCTCGCCTGCGGGAGACTCCCTGGGATCGGTGGGATGGTCCTTCGTGGCGGCATGGGGCGACGAGCCCGGGAGCATGGAGGGAACGGTCTCGGGAGGAGGAGCACGCATAGTTCTGGAGGCCCGTGCGGCCGGTTCGGGGGGAGCCTCGATCAGCGTCGGGATCGACCCTGGCAGGTTCCTCCTCGAAGGCATCCCGGCCGGGCGGTACACGGTCTCGTGCTGGTCCGACCGCAACGGCAACGGTGCGTGGGATCCGGGCGAACCCTACGGGTCGTGGCCCGGGGTGGTCCTCGTGCGCCCGGGGACAGTGACCGGAGGGATAGATGTCGAGATTCTCCCCTGAGGCCGTCTTCGACCCCGCGTCGTGCACCTCATGCGGCAGATGCCGGGTGGTCTGTCCCGTATCGGCGGTCTCCGGTGACCCGGGGGACCGCCCCTCGTTCGATTCACGGAAATGCATAGCCTGCGGGCACTGCGCGGCCTTCTGTCCGGCCGGCGCCTTCGGCTGCTCCGAACCGGCCGGCGTGGAACCGTGCAGCGGCGATTCCCTGCTTTCTCTCATGAAGAGGCGCAGATCGACGAGGTTCTTTGATGGGAGCTCCATTTCGGATGCGGAACTCGCGAGGCTCCTCGAGCCGGTCGGATGGTCGCCCACCGGTGTGAACGCCTGCGGCCTGGCAGTCAGGGCCTTCAGGGACACCGAAGCCCTCGCTCTCGGCACGGGCATCGTCAGGACGGCCCGCCTGCTCGGGAAGTGCGGGCTCCTGAGGATCCTGGGAGCGCTGACCAGGACCGGCCCATTCCTGGAACGCGAGGCGGCGGGGGAGGATCTCGTCTTCCGCAAGGCACCGCTGGTCCTCTTCTTCTTCTCGCCGCGGAGAAGCCCGACCTCCCTGAGCGACGGGATCATAGCAGCGACCCTCGTCATGACCGCTGCGGAGGCAATGGGGCTGGGCACCTTCTGGAACGGCGTGGCCCGGGCGCTCTATCCCGTGATGCCGGGATGGAGGAGGTCCTCCCGGGCCAGGCCGGGGATGAGGCTCTGTGCAGTGCTCTGCGTCGGCAGGCCGGCCTGGGGCTGCAGGCCGATCCCTCCCCGCGACTGGGAGCTCCTGGGCCCGTCTATTCCGGGGACGGCACGGGTCTGAAGGGCATCGGATCGTGAAGGTCGGCCCGCCAGGCGTCAGGCCTGTAGAAGCCGTTGTGCAATAACAGTCTGGATATCGAGTAGAGCGCCATGTCCACCCTGCTGAGCCTCAGGCGGCCGCCCGAGGAACCCACGTCTCCGAGATCCGCCAGGGCTCCGTCCACCACGAATCCGAACCGGGCCACCGGGGAGCCCTCGTACTCGATCGTGCCGAGCCTCTCCTCGACCCACCGGCCCTCGGGGAGGCGCCCGCCGGGCCATGCGGCCGTGCTGATCTCGCCGGTTCTCATCCCCAGGCTGCGGTCGAGATCGGAGAGCACTGCGGTCAGGGCGGGGGCCCACAGCTCGGGAGGAAGGCCGGTGAAGCTCCTGTGCCTCATGGTGTGGTTCCCTACAGCGTAGCCGTTGTCCAGCAGGAAGTTGAGCTTCCGTTCGAGGTGCTCCGCCTGGCCGAAGGGCGTCTTGTCGAGGGAGATGTTGAAGACCGCCCCGCGGCCGAAGTCCGGGTGTTCCGAGCAGAAGGACTCCATGATCCCCACGGCGCAGGAAGGGTCTATCCGCAGCAGCCCGTCGGCGTCCTGGACGTAGTCGAACTGGCTCTGCCATCCGTCGTCGAACGTCACCATGACGGGGCTGCGCCCTTCGGGCAGCCCGGACAGACCGTCCGCCAGATCGTCAGGGGTGATCAGGTAGAAGCCTTCCGAGCAGAGCTGCTCGAGGTCGCCCCTGAACCTGGCTGCGCTGACCGAGAGGCGGCCACCGGTGCCGATGGAGTGGTAGCACAGGATCGGGAATCCGTCCGGCGCCGAGGATGCGTTGACCGTGCCCGCGGTGTCCGGGGGCGGGCATGCGTATACCCCCGGCCCGGCGAAACCTGCCGTGACAGCGGGGATGAGGGCGAGTGCGCAGGTCAGATCAGCTCTCCGGCATTATCGTGATCCGGTCCAGCACGGCGCTCGTCCAGCCGTCCACGAAGATGCCCGTGCGCCCCATGACCGGCATCGTGGTCCTGACGACCTGCAGGAGCTGTCCGTTCACGTAGAAATCGACATAGTTGCCGTGTATCTCCGCCGTGAGCTCGATGCTCGCGGGGTCGTAGGGGAGCAGCCGGCTCGTTTCGAAGGGGTCGAGGCCCATCACGGGGGTCCACATGCTCCCGAGACATCTCTGTATCGTATACTGCCCGCGGGAGTCGACTCCTGCGAGCAGGAAGCTCCCGTCGTCCTCCGCCCTGAGCACCAGCCCGAGGACGGAATGGGGCGACGATTCCTCGATCTGGAAGACGGCCTCCACGGTGCCGTCCCTTGTCAGGGCGGCCGTCGAGAGCAGCACCAGCGGGTCGCCGGACGCAGAATTGTCGATGTGGAGCCCGCCGTGATAGACCTCGAAGCGGCAGTCCGGCCCGAAGGGTGCGTCCGTGATGTCGTCGAAGCTGCAGTTGAGCAGAGTGTCCGTCAGCTCGGGCGCCATCGCCTCCACGGCCGCGCCCGGTCCGGGTTCCCTGCCGATGAGCGGGCCTGAGAAGAAACCGGATGTCCGGGTTCCGCAGGAAGCGGTGAGGAGTATGAAAACCGCCGCGACAGGAGCAGGCTTGATCGAGAGCAAGGTCTTCCCTCCCCGGACGATGGGTTTTGTACACCGGATCAGGCGCGAAGCTAAGGCCGCGATGCTCGCCTGTCCAGTCGCGTTCTGCTGCGCCTGCGGCCCTCAGCGGCCCGTTCAGACTGGAGTTCCGGCGGACTCGTCCTCCCGGGGGGGCTTCACGACCGTCCTGCCCGGTGCGCCCGCCGTCTTCGGTGTCGAGGCCGCCGGGCCGGACACCGTCGAAGTCTTCTGGGCGGACGGTTCGCACGTCGGAGACATCATCATCGTCGCCTCACCCGGCTCCCGGGTCGGTGCGGGGGACACCCTGGCGGTCGGAACGGACTCGGTGGCCATCATGGACCTGGAACTCGCCGAGATGTCCCTGGCCCTGGCCGAAGCCCGCTCCGCCGCCTCGCCGGCAGACTCCGCGCTTCTCGCGGAAGTCGCCCTTGCCGCGGCCAGGTGCTCGGTTCTCGAAGCCTCGTCCAGGATCGCCCTTCTCTCGCCTTTCGAGGGGGAGGTCCACTCGGTCTCCTCCTCATCGGCCGGGCAGCCCGACGGAGGGAGACCCGGAGCCGAGATAGTGGCGCAGGGCCGGAGTATCGTCTCGCTCATCCCGCCCCCTTCGTCCGTCATGCTGCGCTGGCCGGAATCCGCCGGAGAGCTCCGGCTCGTGGAGGAGAGGGACGGAACGGGCATATATTCCGGAGATGCTCCCGAAGGGGCCTTCGCCTTCCCGGGTTCGTTCTCGCTCCCGCGGAGGGCGGTGCTCGATTCGGGGCTGTCCAGCCTCGTGGTGCTGGCCGGGGGCGACAGCATCCGGATCGAGCCCATCTGTTCGGACGGGGATTTCGTCACGGCCCTCGGACCCATCCCCGGGGGAGCGGCCGTGAGGGTGTGGACGGGGCCGTGAAGGCGCGGCCGCCTCACGCGGAGGTTTCGGCATGAGTTCGACCGCAGGAGTCTCCTTCGAGACGGGGCTATCGTTCCCGGGGCTGCCGGCGCTCCCGCTCGAGAGGTTCGCAGAGTGGCGCGGGAACGGCAGGCTCGGTTTCATGCAACTCCCCTTCCAGAGGGGACTCGCTGCCTCGTGCCTCGAACTCGCCGGAGCGTTCGCAGGCGAGGTGGACGACGTGATAGTGGACGGGATTGGAGGGTCGGCGCTCGGTGCCAGATGTCTCCTGTCAGCCCTCGGCCCGGGGAGCGGCCCCCGCGTCCGCCTGGTCGACTCGCCCGATCACCGCACCGTGGATGCGGTGAAGGAAGCCTGCAACCCGGCCAGGACCCTGCTGGTCGTGATCACGAAGTCGGGGTCCACGGCCGAGACCATGTCGGTCCTCCTGTCGCTGTACCCGTGGCTCCCGGCAGGCATCCGCGACCGGCGCACCGTGGCCGTCACCGATCCATCCAGTGGCGATCTCAGGAAGCTGGCCGACGACAGGGGATGGGCCTCCCTCCCCATACCTCCGTCGGTCGGCGGCCGCTACAGCGTGCTCTCCCCGGCGGGGCTGCTTCCAGCCGCCTTCGCCGGTCTGGACATCCCGGCCCTGCTCGACGGTGCCGCGGATGTGATCCGTGATTTCGACCTGGAGGGCACGGAAAGCCTGGCCGGGCGCCTGGCGGCCTGCTGGCTGGCCTTCTTCGAGAGCCATCCGGTCCATGTGTTCTTTGCCTACAGCGACAGGTTCTTCGACGTGGCGCTCTGGTTCTCGCAGCTCTGGGCCGAGAGCCTGGGCAAGAGGAGGCCCGGGGGCGGCGCCGGTCTGGGCCAGACTCCTCTGGCATGCCGGGGGCCGGCCGATCAGCACTCGCTCGTGCAGCTCTTCATGGAGGGCCCCGCCGACAAGTTCTTCACCTTCCTGGACATGACCGAGCCATCTCCGCCCCTGCCCGGGGGCTTCGAGGGATACCCATCGGCGGAATGGCTCACGGGGAGGACGCTGGACGAGCTCAGGCGGGCCGAGTCCTCCGCCACCTCGGCCGCCCTCGCGGAGCGCGGGCTCCCTGTATGCAGGCTCCACGCCGGTGAATCGCCTTCGGAGAAAGCCGTGGGTGCGCTGCTCGCAGCCATGGAGATCGCCACGGTGCTCACGGGGCTTGCACTGGGAATCGATCCGCTAGACCAGCCGGGGGTCGAGCGGGGCAAGCATCTCACCTTCGCGGGCATGGGCCGGCCGGGCTGGCAGTGATACAGGCAATCCTGGCGATCTCCTGCCTCGCCTCCTTCGAGGCGTCACCCCTGGACCTGCTCGAGACCGGGATCATGCTCGAATGGTCCGAGCTGCCGTTCATGGCCGGGCTGGACGTGCGGACGACGGTCGACGGCAGACCACTCCTGCTCTGCGGAGGTCCGGGGGTTCCCCTGCCGCCCTGGGGCTCCTTCGAACATGTGGAGATCCTGAGCCCTCTCGAGGCGGGCATCTGGGGAGGCGGAGGCTGGACGGCCGAGTTCTCGACCCCCGGCATTCCCGACAGCAGCTACAGGAGTTCGGTGGGTCTCCTCGAGAGCACCGTCGGCAGGAACAGGTACTCCGGACTCCTGCAGAGACCGCTGCCGCTCGGGATGGGCGTGAGCGCGGCACTGGGCCGCGAGGACACGATCTCGACCCAGCTCCTCGGGCTC
Organism: Candidatus Fermentibacter sp.; assembly: GCA_030373045.1. Taxonomy (NCBI): domain Bacteria; kingdom Pseudomonadati; phylum Candidatus Fermentibacterota; class Candidatus Fermentibacteria; order Candidatus Fermentibacterales; family Candidatus Fermentibacteraceae; genus Candidatus Fermentibacter; species Candidatus Fermentibacter sp. The sequence continues at coordinate 14,244 of JAUCPW010000027.1, read as the reverse complement.
GAACGGGGGCCCCTGTCCGCGACGGGCTTCCTCTGGCAGGGAGCGGGCGGCGGCGACGGCTACTCGGCCGGCTTCTCCTACTGCAGTCCGCCGGTTTCCGCCGGCTGCTTCCTTGCATCGCCCGTCGAGGGCGTGAGGCTGGCCGAGCCCACCGCGGCCGCATCGGCCTCCCTGGGGCGGCTGACCCTGGAGTCGGCGGCCGGGCTTTCGGCATGGGACTCCCTGACTCACGCGGAAGCCCATCTCAGATCCTCCTTCGATGCGGGACCCGCGACGCTGATCGCCAGGGGTGACATGTCGTCGGACTCGGGAGAGACCGGGTTCGCAGGCACGGCGGGGCTGCTCTGCACGATCCCCGGAGGCCCCGCTATCGGCGCCGGGTTCTGCAGCGTCCCGGGAGGGGTCTCCGGCTTCCTCGCCACCGCCGGGTGGGGCCCGGCAGGCGCCGAGTTCTTCCACGACGGGAGCGATGCCTCCGCCGGCGCGCACATCACCTGGCCAGCCTGGCTAGGGCTTTCGGGCTTCGTGTCGGACAGCCTTCTCAGGGCTTCCGTATCGGCCTTCCCCGGATTCGGCTTCGGAGGGAACGGACGCATCACCCTCGGGGGCAGGCTAGTAGCCCTGCAGTCCGACCCGGGTGACGGTTCGGGAAAGGTGGAGAGCACGTCGGCCGACGCGTGCATCTCGCTGAGCATCTTCGGCTTCTCGCTGGTGGGCGCCCTGGAGGACGCTTTCGACGATGACGACAGGAGAATGTCGTACGGGGTCGTGTGGATCTTCTCCGACGGCCCTCCGTGGGCGCCGCAGGATGGAGACGGGAGGGGATCGTGAACTCTGCCGGAAGGATAGCCGTCCTCGCCTCTGGGCGGGGGAGCAATTTCGAAGCACTCTGCACATCCGACCTGGGAGGCGCATCGGTCGTGCTGCTGGCCTCCGACAATCCCTCGTCGGGCGCCATGCTGAAGGCCAGGAGGCTGGGCGTCGAATCGATCCCGTTCGATCCGGGGCCGGGGAGGTCGCGCGTATCTCCGGAGGCGGAGAAGTCGCTGGCCGACCTGCTGGTATCGAAGTCCGTCGACCTGGTCTGCCTTGCCGGATTCATGAGGGTCCTGGGCGGTGCCCTTCTCGAATCCTTCGCCGGGCGCATCCTCAACATCCATCCCTCGCTGCTGCCGGCCTTCCCCGGCCTGCACGCCCAGGCCCAGGCCGTCGCCCACGGGGTGAAGGTGAGCGGCTGTACCGTGCACTATGTAGATTCCGGCACCGACACCGGCCCGATCGTGCTCCAGGCCGCGGTGCCCGTACTGGGGAGCGACACGGCCGACTCGCTCGCCGATCGGATCCTGCAGGAGGAGCACAGGATCCTCCCGGAGGCCGTGAGACTCCATCTCGGCGGCAGGATCAGGATCGACGGCAGGATCGTGAAGAGCCGTATTCCCGACGGCCCGGCGTAGTTATATTCCGCACCGGCGGATATCCGGAGGGAATCTGGGATGACTCTCACATGCCTCGCCTGGCTCCTCGTCTTCTCGACCTCGAGCGATCCCGACCCGGGTCCGGCCCGGATCGGCCTCGGGGTCGACGGGAGCATGCTGCCTGGTTCGAGAATGTCTCTGATGTGCCATCCCGGCGAGATGCTCGACCTCTCGACGGCCGTGCCCTGCACCTGGACCTTCTCTGCGGGGGAGCCCTCATCCTCGGAAGGCGTCTCGGCGACCTGGACGGCGCCGCGGAGCCACGGCACCTTCAGGCTCACGCTGGCCTCGGGCGAAGCGGTGCAGGAATATGCGGTCATTGTGGTGGTCGACGCCTCGAGATGGAGGACCCCGACGCTCAATTCGTACCCGGTCGGGCTGTACGGCGACGGCAACTCGCGCGGCGACAACCCGGAGAGCTTCGTCGAGCTCGGTGCAAACGGAGGCGGAGTGCGGCTCTCGAGCCATTTTACGCTGGGCGAGTTCCTCGGGCATACCGAGGGCGCCTATCCGCAGTACCTCGCCCTCGACCTGAGGCTGGTCGACAAGCTCGAAGCCCTGATAGAGGCCGTTGGGCGCGAGTACCCGGAACCTGTGGACATCAACGTCATGAGCGGCTACAGGACTCCCGACTACAACAGGTCCATAGGCAACGAGACCGATTTCAGCGCGCACCTCTACGGCACTGCCGCAGACATATGGCTCGAGGGCTTCCCGCCCAACGGCCTGATGGACGACATCGACAGGAACAAGAGGATAGACGTTTCGGACGGCGAACACGCCGTGGACATCGTGAGGCGGATCGAGGCATCCGGCGGCATCTCCGTGGGCGGGGCCTCGGCCTACCGCTGGACACAGCAGCACGGCCCGTTCGTGCACATAGACGTCAGGGGCAGGCCCGCGAGCTGGCAGACCCAGCTCAACCTGGTCCCGGATCCAGTCATATAGCCCGGAGGGATTGTCCTTGAAAGCACCCGGCAACACGACTCTCGTGCTCGGGTCATGCCTGGCCGCCAGCCTGGCGGCCCTGCTGGCCATGTCGATCACTCTGGGATCAGAAAGGCGCAGGAGTTCGGATGTGCTGGCCGAGGCACGCGAGGCCATAGCGCTGATGGATACCCTTGTCTCGGCCGATTCCAGCATAGGTGCATTCCGCGACTCGGTCGACTACTACAGGGACCTCGCCCTGTCCCTCCGGCTGCGCATCGCGGCAGACAGCACGGCGGCAGTCTATCCCGACTACTACCTGATCATCGACACGGGCCAGAACAGGTTCCACCTGAGAAGGGGAGACCTGCTCGTCAGATCCGGCTACTGCGGGACCGGCAAGGGCTGGACCTCCAACGGCACCGGCGAATCCTGGGACTTCAGCACGCCGCGCGGGCTAAGGCATGTCCTCGGGAACGGCACCAACCCCTACTGGTTCAGGCCGGACTGGTTCTGGCTCGAGCAGAACATGCAGCCGCCGGATCCCGGCCAGGTCGTCATGCTCCCGCAGGATCTGACCTACGCCGAGCAGATAGCCTTCTACAACGACTCTCTCGATGCGTCCGAGAGGCTCTACGTCAGGCAGGTGCCAGGCGTGCTCGGATCCTACAAGATCGACCTCGGAGGCGGCGTGCTCCTGCACTATGGCACCGGAAGGGGCAACAACGTGAGCCACGGCTGCATACGGTTGGGCAGCGCCGATCTGGAGGCCCTGTACAGGACCCTTCCCGTCGGTGCGCCCGTCCTCATCTACTGAGTGAGGGGGGGAGCGTGACGATCCGGTCGGAAACCCTGGCGGGCAGGCTCCTTTCCTCGCGGTTCGGGCCTCTGTGGGCCGTGCTCGGCGCGGCCGGCCTGGCCGTCGTCGCCATCCTCGCCTTCAGGGGATCCCGCGCCGAGCGCCCGGAAGAGCCCGGCCAGGCGCAGGGCACCATCACGGTGCCGGCCATACCGGATTCCATCAGGGACGAGATCCCCTCCACCTGGGCCCAGCCCCGCAACGATCCAGCCGGCCGGGGCGTGTGGGGTCCCGACATCCAGGCCCCCCTGGACACCCTCTGGAGGATCCATACCGGTCTGGAGTTCTTCGCGGCCCCGGCCCTCTGCGGCAGCACACTCTACTTCGGTGGAAGCGACGGAACCTTCCGCGCGGTAGACGCCACCGACGGCGCGGTGCTCTGGTCGTTCGGGACCTCGTGCGGCCTGAGCGGCGAGGCGGCCGTCGGCGCCACGACCGTCTTCTTCAGCGGGCAGGACGGATACGCCTACGCCCTCGACCTTTCGACCGGAGCCCTTGTCTGGAAGACAGGCCTCGGATACCATCTCTTCGCGTCGATAGGGATCCTCGGCGACTCGATCGTGGTAACCGGCAACTCCGCCGGTTCGATCGCCGCGCTGGACGCGCGCACCGGTGACCTTGTGTGGTCTGCGTCGCCGGGTGGCGTCGTGCTGGGTCCGGCCGTGGCAGACACCGTCGCCGTCTTCACCACCGAGGACGGTATCGTGTGCGCCTACGGCGCCGGGGGGGAGGAGATCTGGAGGCGCGACTTCCCGGCCCAGGCCTCGGCTCCTTCCGTTTCCGGCGGATCGGTCTACGTGGGCTTCGCCGACGGGGTCGTGAGGAGCCTGGACCTCTCCTCCGGGGCGGTCGTGTGGGAGACCGACCTCACCTCTCAACCCGTGAGGACCGTGGTTTCCAGGCCGGTAGTCGAGGGAGGACGGGTTTTCGCCGGCACCTGCGACAGCAGGGTCGTGTGCCTTTCCGAAGACGGGGGAGCCCTGCTGTGGGAGACCGGGCTCGAGAACTGGGTCCAGGTTCCTCCGGCGGTGGGAGACGAGAACGTCTACGTCTGCTGTGACGACAGACGGTTCCACATACTCGACGCCGCCACTGGCGCCCTGGAGTCGAGCATGGAGATGGGCGGCTACGCGGGCACCGCCCCGATCATCGCCAACGGTTCGGTCTTCTTCGGCACCGCCTCGGGCGATTTCTTCGCGTTCCTGGGCACGCTGGGCGATTCCGGCGGCCAGCCTTGACATACTGCTTCCCGGGCAGGGTCCATGCCGGCTATCTCGTCCTGGCGGGCGGGGCGAACTCCGGCAAGTCCTCTCTCTTCAACAGCCTCGTCGGGAGGACGATCTCTCCGGTCACACAGGGGCGGGGAACGACCCGGCTGCCCCTGTCCGGGGTATGCCACGATCCGGGGTCCGGGGGACAGGTCTGCATCATCGATACACCGCCCCTCCGGACGGCCCTGGGGCTCGAGATCCTCGGCTGGATGGACGCGGCCTGCCTGATCGTAGATGCCACGAAGCTCGACGAGGAGCTCGCATCGCCCGAGACGGAGAGGTTCCTCGACCTCTTTTCCGGAAGGCCGGTCCTGCTGGGTCTGACCCACGTCGATCACTTCCCGCCCGGCCTCTGGCAGGCGCTGATCAACCAGGCCTGTCTGTTCCGCGCCTTCACCGGCGCCCATGCCATCTGCCCGCCGAGGGGGACGGGAGTGCCCGGTCTGCTCCGGGACATGCTCCGATCCCTGCCGCCCAGGCGGATGCTCTTCCCCGGAGACTGCACCACGCTCCACTCCGAGCGCTTCCTCGTATCCGAGGTGATACGGACGGAGCTCTTCAGGGTCCTGCCCGAGGAGATCGCCACGACCACCGCGGTCCAGATCGAGGAGTTCTCCATGCGCGACTCCAAGACCTACGTCAGGGCGAATCTCGTCGTGTCGAGGCACTCCTACAAGGGCATCATCATCGGCAGGAGAGGGCAGACTCTCCAGAGGATCACCGACTGCGCCGCGAAGGGGGCCGGAGCTCTCCTGGACAGGACCGTCCTGCCGGACCTCTGGGTGAAGGTGAGGGAATCCTGGCCCGACAACCCTCACGACCTGCTCGAGTTCGGCTATGTCGTCTGAAGCCTGCAGGATCAGCCTCGAGCAGTTCGAGGGCCCCCTCGACCTGCTCCTGTATCTCATCAGGCGCGACGAGCTGGACATCCGCGAGGTGAGGGTAGCCGAGGTGGCGGGGCAGTACCTGGCCTACATACGCGCGGCCGTCGAACTGGATCTCGACGTCGCGAGCGAGTACCTCGTGATGGCGGCCACCCTCGCCAGCATCAAGAGCAGGGCGCTCCTGCCGGCGAGGAACCTGGCTCCCGAGGAGGATCCGGAGCGCACTCTGATGAGGCAGCTCGTTCTCTACAGGGCCTTCAGGGAGGTCGCGGCCGAGCTGCGCGAGAGCGAAGAGGTGTGGCGCAACGCTTTCCCTGCGCCTGGGGAGAGGGAGAGATGGGCTTCAGACGCGCCCCCCCGGGCTGAACCGGGCTCGGTCAGCCTGCTCGACCTGCTGAGGGCTCTCGATGAACTCTCGACTCCCTCCGTGGAGCCCGTCCAGAGGTACAGGAGACCCGAACTGACGATATCCGAATGCGTCGAGATGATTTCGGCCCGGCTCCGCCACGGGAGGGGGATCAGCCTCGGGGATCTCCTGGGCCCGGGATCCGACAGGAGGCTTCTGGTGGCGTTCTTCGTCACGATCCTGGAACTCTCCAGGCAGGGTCTGGTCCGCTTCACGCAGAGAGCCCCGTTCGGCGACCTCCTTCTCGAGCGCGAGGAGGCATGGAGCGAGTCCTCGAGAACGCTTTTAACCCGCTCATTCGGCTGAGCCGGAATGAGCTGGCACGTCAGCAGTTCGCCAGATGTGAGGATTCCCAGTTCGGTGAACTGCGGGAGTGCCCGGTGCGAACACTGCGTAGCTGTTCTGGATTCTGCATGTTTTCCCCGGTCGGAGAGGGCTGAACCGGATGCTCGACGTGACGGCTCGCATCATATCGATGAAGGTTCGCTCTACTCGGTGTTCCTGCAGACAGGTCAGAGAAGGCGTGGAGGGCTGAACCGGATGCTCGACGTGACGGCTCGCGCGATCGAAGGTCTGCTCTTCGCCGCCGACAGGCCCCTGAGCATCGAGGAGATCTGCGACCTCACCGGATCGGGCGCCGATACCGTGACGCAGGCAATCGGCAGGATCAGGGCCTCTCTCGAGGACGAGGGTCATGCGATGATCCTCCAGGAGGCCGCCGGTACGTGGAGGATGGTGTCCGATCCAGCCATCGGGGCCACGGTCGCACAGCTCTACGAGGAGAGGAGGCCCGGCAGGCTCAGCAGGGCCGCCGTGGAGACGCTCGCGGTGATAGCCTACAACCAGCCCTGCACCAGGGCCGCCATCGAGGCCATACGCGGCGTCAACTGCGACAGCGCTGTGAAGTCGCTGCTAGAGAGGAGCCTGATCCGCATCTGCGGCAGGCAGGAGACTCCGGGCAGGCCCCTGACCTACTCAACGACAGAGGGCTTCCTCAACTACTTCGGCCTGGACGACATTGACCACCTCCCGCGCAGGCGGGAGATAGAGGAACTCATTGGTACGGAAGGAGCCGCCGATGGCGCCGACCTCTTCTCGAACTAGGGCTGCCGGGGCAGGCAGCGGCGCGGATTCCTCCGAAGGCATGCGGCTCAACCGCTTCCTCGCGCGTGCGGGAGTGGGTTCCCGCAGGGCCTGCGACGAGATCATCAGGCAGGGCCTCGTGACGGTGAACGGCAGGCGCCCGGAGTCCATAGGGGTGCAGGTCGCGCCGGGGGACAGGGTCGAGTACTCCGGCAGGAGGATCGTCCTCCCCGTGCCGGCTGCATATGCCTGGAACAAGCCGGTCGGGGTCGAGACGAGCATGGCCGACAGGAGCGGCAGGCTGAAGGCGGTGCTGGCAAGGCTCAACCCCGGCTGCGTGCCGGTCGGCAGGCTCGACATCAACACGGGGGGCCTGCTGATCCTCACCAACGACGGAGACCTCACGAACCGTCTGACCCATCCCAGATGGGGGATCGAGAGGGAGTACATCCTCACCCTGGGCGACGACATGCCTTCGGGGGTGCTCCAGAAGCTGCGCGGCGGAATCCCGATAGGCCCCGGCCCTCTCTGCCGGCCGGTCGCGGTGACACCGCTCGGCGCCAGGCGTCTCTCGATCGTTCTCACCACCGGTAGATACCACGAGGTGAGGAGGATGGCTTCCGCCGCCGGGCTCGCACTCGCGGCGCTTGAGCGCATCCGGTTCGGGCCGGTTTCGATCGGAGACCTGCCCAGGGGCGAGCACCGGAATCTGTCACGCAGGGAGATGCAGATGCTCTACTCGCTGGTCGGGATGGAACCGCCCTCGTCTTCTTGACGCCGCAACCGGCCGGGCAGATAATCCTTCCCTATGTATAAAAGAGGGGACGTGACCTTGTCTGGCTGACGTCATAGCCATCGACGGACCCGCCGGTTCGGGCAAGAGCACCACCGCGCGCCTCGTCGCGGAGGTGCTCGGTTTCTGTTATCTGGACACCGGTGCCATGTACCGCATGACCGCCCTCCTCGCCTCCAGAAGCCCTGCAGCTTCCAAGGACCCCGATGCCGTCGCCCGGATCGCGGGCGCGAGCTCGATGTCCGCCGGCCCCGAGGGAGCCTTCCTCGACGGGGAGGACGTAACCTCCCTCATCCGCACATCCGAACTCGGCGAGGCCGCCAGCCTCCTGTCCGCCTCGCCCCCGGTCAGGCGGGCGATGGTGGCTAAGCAGCGCGAGGCTTCCGCCGGCCGCGACATCGTTGCCGAGGGCCGCGACATGGGCACCGTCGTCTTCCCCGACGCCCTCCTGAAGGTCTATGTCACCGCGGACATCGCAGTGAGAGGAATCCGCAGGACGAGGGACCTGGCCTGCCGCTCCGGCGCCCGTCCCTCCGAGGTCTTCGTCGATGTCGTGGAAAGCCTGATGAAGAGGGACGCCAGGGACAGGGAGAGACCCGACAGCCCTCTCAGGCGCGCTTCCGACGCCTTTCTGCTGGACACCAGCGCCATGTCCGTCGGAGAGCAGGTCGAGAGGGTCGTGTCCCTGTTCCGTACGGCCGGGAGGCACGGAGCATGATGGACGGCCGCTCGATGCATGCCATCCAGAGATGCGGCCGGGCCGTCTTCCGGATCGTCTTCGGTCTGAGGATCAGCGTGGCCGGCAGGATTCCCCGCACGGGCGGCCTCCTGATAGCAAGCAACCACATCTCCGACATGGATCCGCCCGTTCTCGGGAGCTGCATCCCCAGGACGGTGCGCTTCATGGCGAAGAGCGAGCTGTTCAGGGGCCGGGCGCTGTCATGGATGTTCACGCAGCTCGGAGCATTCCCCGTGAACAGGAGGGGAGTGGACCGCACCGCCCTGAGGACCGCAGAGTCGATCCTCGGGGATGGCGGCGCCCTCCTCATCTTCCCCGAGGGCACCAGGAGCATGGACGGCAGACCCCTTCCTCCGAAGCCGGGCGTCGGCTTGCTCGCATCGAAGATGGGTGTCCCCGTGCTGCCGGCATTCCTGCACGGCACCGACAGGCCGCTCTCCGCGCTCGCGCGGAGGCCGCGCTTCTCCGTGTGCCTGGGCAGGCTCATCTTCCCCGCAGAGATGGAGGAGGCCGGCAGGTCGGGCGGTACTTCCGCCATGGCCGGGCTGGTGATGGACAGGATAGTGGAAACAGGTGCCGAAGCTGGCCTGATACGGGCCGAGAGGAGTGCGAATTGAGCGAGAAGGAGTTCTGCGTCGGACTGACGCCGGAGGAGGTCGAGAGGATCGAGGGCTTCGAGTACTCTCCCGACGAGAGGCGGAGGCTCGAGGAGACCTATGACGGGACGATCACGACGACCGAGGTGAAGGTCGGAACGATACTCTCCGGGACCATCCTGCAGAGAGTCGGCAACGAGGTGGTCGTCGACATCGGGTACAAGAGCGAGGGCGTCATCCCCCTGTCCGAGTTCCGCGAGGACGAGGAGATCGTCCCCGGCCAGCAGGTCGACGTCTACATCGAGACCCTCGAGGACCAGGACGGGAGGGTGAGCGTCTCCAAGGAGAAGGCCCACTTCCACAGGGTCTGGTCCGACATCAAGGCCGCCTACGACAACGGCACGATCCTCGAGGGCACCGTCCTCAAGAGGATCAAGGGCGGTCTGGTTGTGCGCATCATGGGTGTCGACGCGTTCCTGCCCGGCTCCCAGGTGGCGCTCAGGCAGGTGCCCAACCTCGAGAAGTTCCTCAACCAGAAGCTCGAGTTCCGCGTCATCAAGCTGAACAAGAGGCGCAGGAACATCGTGGTGAGCCGCAGGCAGGTTCTCGAGGAGGCGCGCTCCGAGCTGAAGGAGAAGCTGATCCGTGAGCTCGAGGAGGACCAGGTCCGCACCGGCGTCGTGAAGAACATCACGGACTTCGGCGCGTTCGTGGACCTAGGCGGCATCGACGGCCTCCTCCACATCACGGACATGAGCTGGGGCAGGGTGCGCCATCCCAGCCAGCTCGTGAACATCGGCGACGAGATAGAGGTGAAGGTCCTCAAGTTCGACCGCGAGCGCGAGCGCATCTCCCTGGGCCTCAAGCAGCTGCAGCCCTTCCCGTGGGAGGGTGTCGCCGAGAGGTATCCGAAGGGCGCCATCGTCAGCGGCAAGGTCGCGAGCATAACCGACTACGGCGCCTTCATCGAGCTCGAGCCAGGCGTGGAGGGTCTCATCCACGTCTCGGAGATGTCCTGGACCAAGCACGTCAGGCATCCGTCGAAGATCCTCAGCGTGGGGGACGATCTCGAGGCCGTAGTGCTCAACGTGAACGAGGAGGAGCGCAAGATATCCCTCGGGCTGCGCCAGACCCAGGAGAACCCGTGGGATACTATAGAGGAGCGCTACCCCGTGGGCTCCGTGGTCGAGGGAACCGTGAGGAACCTGACCAACTTCGGCGCCTTCGTGCAGATCGAGGACGGGATCGACGGCCTGGTGCACATCAGCGACATGAGCTGGACCAGGCGGGTGACCCATCCCTCGGAGGTGCTGGCCAAGAACGACGCCCTGAAGGTCGTGGTGCTGAGCATCGACCGCGAGAACCACAGGATCTCCCTGGGTCTCAAGCAGACGACCGACAACCCCTGGGAGACCATGGATCAGAAGCTGCCCGAGGGCACGGAGATCCACGGTTCGGTGGTCCAGCTCCTCGAGCGCGGAGTCGTGGTGGATCTCGGGGACTCCATAGAGGGATTCGTCCCCCTGAGCCAGCTGGGCTGGGAGACCCTGGAGCATCCCGAGAAGGTCCTCCGGATAGGCGACGACCTGCCCCTCAGGGTGATAGAGGTCGTGCCCAGCAGCAGGAGGATAGTCCTCAGCGTGCGCAGCTACTTCAACGGCAGGCCGATGGAGGAGCTCAGCGAGTTCCGTGCGAAGCTCGAGGGCAGGCCTCCGGCCGAGCCCGTACAGCTTCCTCCGCGGGCTACGATATACGACGAGGAGGGCGGCCGTTCCCTGATCGAGCCCGAACCCGCCTCGGAGGCACAGCCTGAGGCCGCGCCGGAAGGCGGGGAGGCCTGAGGGTTCTGATGGCGCTCCACGGCGCCGGAACCGGTTGCATATGGTCCGGGTCGGCTTCCTGAACCTCGGGTGCAGGCTCAACGCCTGCGAGACCGAGTGGCTGGCGGCCCGGAAGGCGGAGGATTCCGGGGGCGAGGTTGCGGCCTCGCCCCTGGATGCCGATCTGATAGTGCTCGGAACCTGCTGCGTGACCTCCAGGAGCCAGTCCAAGTCACGCAAGGCCGCCAGGAGGCTCCTTGCGGAGACATCCGCCGGCATAGTGCTGGCGGGGTGTTCTGCAAGGCTCTTCCCCGGAGACTTCCCGAAGGACCGCAGGATCACCCGCGAGGACTGCCCTGAAGGTCCGGTCCACTCGTGCCGGACATGCCGGGGCGCGAGGAATCGCGGCCTGCTGAGGATCCAGGACGGATGCTCCAACCGATGCACATACTGCGTCGTACCGGATGCCAGGGGGCCTTCGAGGAGCTACGGAAGGTCGTCGATCCTCGATGCCGCAGGCTCGATGGCCGATGCGGGGTTCAGGGAGATAGTCCTGACGGGGGCCGACATCGTCTCGTACGGGAGGGATCTCGGAGATTCGCGCGGCCTGCCGGGGCTGGTGGGCGATCTCGTCGAGTGCGGCCGGTTCCGCGTTCGTCTCGGTTCTCTCGAACCCATGGGTCTCGCCGGTACCGGGCTTCGTGCGCTGGCGCTCCCCGGGGTGTGCAGGCATGTGCATCTGTCCATCCAGAGCGGCAGCACGCAGATCCTCCGCAGGATGGGAAGGGCCTGCAGCGGCGCCGATGTCGCCGACATGGCGCGTGAGGCGAGGAACGCATTTCCAGGCGGGATAGTGGGATGCGACCTGATAGCCGGGTTCCCGGGGGAGACCGCGGAGGATTTCGAGCAGAGCCTCGCTCTCCTGACCGGCGGGCTCGTGGACTACGCCCATGTCTTCCCGTTCTCGCCCAGGCCGGGTACGCCGGCATCCGGTCTTCCCGACCGGGTGCCCGCCCACGAGGTATCGCGCAGGGCGGCCGTTCTCCGAAGGGCCTCCACGGCCGGCAGGCGGAGGTTCGAGAGAGCCCAGGAGGGGCGGCGGATGTCCGTGCTGGTCGAGAACAGGTGCAGGCAGGGCATGCTCACGGGGATCTCGGACAACTACGTTGCCGTGGCGGTGCCCGACGGGGCCGTGCCGGGGTCACTGATGGACATCGTGCCGTCGCATGGAGAGATAATCCCCTTCGCGCAGGCGGGGGAGGAAGCCTGAGATGGCCTTCCTGATCGGGCTGACCGGACCCTGCGGGTCGGGGCAGACCTCCGTCGCCCGGATCCTTGCCCGGGATCCCCGGGTGAGGGGGGTCTGCAGCCTGGACGCCGTCGGGCACAGGCTGATGGAGAAGAGAAGGATACGCGCCAAGGTAGGGGAGAGGCTGGGCATAGACGGTCTGTCCTCCATGTCCGCCAGGGAGGCCAGGAAGCTCCTCGGCTCCATGGTGTTCGTCGACGACGACGCCAGGGGGGGACTCGAGGCGGTGCTGCACCCCCTGATGAAGGGATGGGCCGCGCTTGCCGCGGGCGTCCTCTCGCAGGAGGAGGGAGTGTATGTCCTAGAGGGGGCGCTCCTGGTCGAGATGGGGATCGACCGCATGGCCGACGCTGTCGTCGTCGTGGCATGCGAACGTGAGGAATGCCTGGCGCGGGCCGCCGCTCGCGACGGGCTCGACACGGCATCGGCCGGGAGGCGCCTGGACAGTCAGATGCCCTTGACGGAGAAGATCAGGAAAGCAGATTGGGTGATCAACAACGGTTCCGGTTCCCCGCCGGATTCGCTCCCGGGGCAGATAAGCGTCATCCTGGGTCAGATCACCGGGTCTTACCACACGGGATGACATCGGAGGAGACATGGCTCACAGAACCAGGCGGCGCCTGACCAAGACAGAACTCAAGAGGGACCCCGTCGCCGAGAATCTCGGCAGGGCATGGGAGTTCCTCCGCACGCACGTCAAGGAGACCGCCATCGCATGCGCCGCGCTGCTCGCGGTGATCCTCATAGTGCAGAGCGTCATCTCTTCGGGCAGGAAGCAGAACGCCGACAGCATGGCCCGCTACATACTGGCGGAGACGATCTTCGAGCAGGCCGAACAGCTCGTTGCGGCAGGCAGGCCCGAGGAAGCCGCCGCGGCTCTCAACCAGGCCTACACGATGGCAGGCGAGGTCTTCAGCAGGAACCAGAACAGGGAATGGGGCCGCAGGGCCGCCATCCTCGCCGCGAAGGCGGGCATCCTTCTGGGCCGCGAAACCGAGGTGATCGAGACTCTCCAGACCCTCCTCGCATCCAGACCCGATGGAATGATCGCCCAGAGCGCGAGGCTCCACATGGGCATCGCTCTCGAGAACCGGGGCGGCGTCGAGGATCTGGCGAACGCGAGGGCCAGCTACGCCGAAGTTGCTGCGGATTCCGCCGAATTCCCGGTGATGGCCGGGGATGCGCTGGCCGGATTGTCGAGGCTTTCTCTCCTCGATGGCGACAACGAGTCTGCCAGGCTGTTCCTGCAGGAATCCATGGAAGTGCGCGGCGACACCACGGATTTCGACCTGTACCAGCTGGCTCTCATAGATCAGGGGAACTAGAGCGCAGGGCGCGGGTCCGGATTCGCGTCTGCGAATCCGGGCACGTCCTCTCGCAGGTTCCCTTCGGGAACCATGCTGCTGACTGCGCATCGATTCCGCTGCGCGGAATCGAAGGGCTGATTCCTGCTTATGCAGGGATCAGCAGGTCCGACAGTGGCTTGCCACCCGACGATCAACAGGCGTGGCAAGCCGCGAGAGGATCTCGGCGTACTTCGAATGACATCCCTTACGGCGGGCAGCTAGAAAGCCTGGATCGTATATCACTGCCGGCTCCGGCGGGGGACCGGCAGATTAACGTACGCCATGGCGGCAGTAATTGTCTCCCGCTGTCTGCCTTCGGCAGAAAGCTGGCGACGCCTTCACTTCCGCAGACGCGGAAGTGAAGTGTCCGATAAGAGATATTATGTAAAGTATCGATCCGGCCCGGCGAGATGCCGATATCACATCACACCCTCTACCCCCTCCAGAACGCTTTTAACTCCTTTAACTTGCTCAAACTCAGGTACTCTGTCAGGAAGTGAGTTAAAGGAGTAAAAGTGTTCTGGAAGAAGCGCCCCCCCGCTTTCGCGGAGGGGCGCCCCTCCGGCACCGCCCGGTGGATGCCGGATATCGGAAACCGAAGCTATCTGGCGAGGACCATCCTTGCGCTCTGGGTCGAGCCCTGGGAGGTCATGCGGCAGATGTAGACGCCGCCCGGGACGGGTGCGCCGGAAGCGGTGCCGTTCCAGGTGACCTGATGGCTGCCGGAGGCGAAGGA
>JAUCPW010000026.1 GCA_030373045.1 Candidatus Fermentibacter sp. | reverse complement strand
CCACGTATCCCGGTTATTGCGAGAGGTCGCCGGGTACGGCTGAAACGGGATCGTCGGGTTCCCGGGAACTCCCGCGGGCAGCCATGCCCGTTCGGGGAGGGACGGAACCGCCCACCGGAGATCAGCCCGCCCTGGACGGGAACAGCCGCCTCTTCAGGGATCCGAGTCTGATCAGCGCGATGTACAGCCTCTCCACCGCGCCCATGGGCTTCGGGCGGTAGTAGGTGCGGAGGATGTCCGCGGGATCCAGCGGCAGGAGCTCGGCATCCCCGTCGATCAGACCCTCCCGGAGTGCCATCTGGTGGATCGGAGTGCCGGGGTGCATCCTGATCATGTTCAGGGGGCCGGTCGAGAACCTCCCTCGGCTGCGGATCCTCAGGAGGAACCTGAAGGAGAGCAGTCTCAGCGCGGACGTCAGCGTCTCGCCCGGCGCGGAGTAGATGAAGTTGAACGAGGCGCGTGCGCCCGGAACCCGCGCGAGCATCCTGCATGTCCTGACGATGTCATTCCGCGAGATGTCCTTGCCGAGCCCGGCAAGGGTCCGGTCGGTGTATCCGTCGGGCGAGAGCTCGAAGAGACGGCATCCGGCCTCCACCGCCAGCCTCGCGAACTCCTCGTCCAGGGGCTTCAGATCGAACCAGGCCGACCACTCGACGTCGATGCCCCTCCGGATGATCTGCCGGCATACTTCCGCCGCATGGTCCTGGGGGCAGTTGAAGACGCTGTCGGCGAACTGGAACCTCTCGAGCCCGTAGTCACGGACAAGCGCCTCGATCTCGTCCACGATATCCCCGGGCTCCCTCGTCCTGACCCCGGGCCCGTTGATCCTGGGATACACGCAGTAGGCGCAGTTCATCAGGCATCCCCGCCTCGTCTGGACGCCTACCGTCCAGGGATTGCCGAGGGCGATGTACGGGCGGACGTCCATGATGTCCCTGTCGGGCCTGGGCAGTCTCCCGAAGTCGGCTGTAGCCACCGAGGCGGGCATCACCGTCCGTCCGTCCCTTCGGAATGCAACGCCGGGGACCAGTTCCGGATGCGACAGGTCCTCCAGAAGAGCGGGAAGCGAGGACTCGGCCTCGCCGACGATCCCGAAGTCGAGGTCTTCCGCGACATCCATGACCCTGCGGGCGAAGATCGTGAAGGCGGCGCCCCCTGCGACAAGCACCACACCGGGTAGCGCGGCACGGAGGGTGCGTGCGGTTTCCCTCAGGCGCACGAGGGGGGAGAACGCGTCCCGGACATCCCCGTTGATGATGTCGGGATAGCTCAGTGCATCGGAGTTCCTCATCCCGAGCCCGATGACGTCGGGCCTCCAGGAGACGATCTCGTCGAGGATCCTCCCGCCGCCGGAGGGATCCATGCTCTCGTCAAGGCATCTGACCTCGTGCCGGTCCCTCAGCACGGCGGCCAGGCTGGCCAGGCCGAGGGGGTAGACCGGCGACTCCCTGTCCCGCCAGCGGTTCTGCAGCAGTGCGACCCTCATCGTTCCTCCGGACCTCCGCCTCCGTGCGGCCTGTCGATTCCTCCGCATCCACGGGGAGTTCCCGGTGTATCGGCTCCGGCAGCCGTGCTGTCAACGCCACGCCTGCGCCACAGGGACATGAAGGCGGCGTAGACCAGGATGCCGGCCGCCAGATATGCGGACAGCGTCAGGAGCCTGCCCGGAAAGGGCATGGAGCTGTCGAACGGGACGAGATGCATGACCGACCAGACCGAGGCAGCCATCAGCAGGGTTCCTGCGGCGATGGCGGCATGGCTCCGCGCGAGGCCCGGCAGGTCGGGCCCTCCGATCCTGCGCCTGAGCCCCTGGAAGAGCATGACGGCCATCCCGGCGGAGGCGAGGGATGTACCGAGGGCCAGACCTCCGATCCCGAGGTGGCTCATGAGGATGATGTTGAGGAGGATGTTGGCGACCATCGAGAAAAGTGCCGCGATGATGGGCGTCTTCGAGTCCTTGAGCGAGTAGAAGCAGATGCTGAGCACTCCGCAGATCCCGTAGGCCGGGAGCCAGGGCGAGTAGAACCGGACGGCACGGGCAACCGTGGCGGTATCGTCCGGGGTGAACAGACCCCTCTGGAAGAGCACCGATACCAGCGGCTCCGCAGCGAGAACGAGCATGGCCGCTCCGGGGAGGGTCAGGGCCGATGTGATGCGGAGCAGTTTCCCGACCTCCGTGCGAGCTGCCGCCAGATCGCTCCTGGCGGCGAATTCGGAGAGGTTCACGATGGCGATGGTGGTCACGGGGGCGAGGGCGACAGTGAAGAGGACGGTCATCATCCTGTTCGCGTAGTCCAGCGATGTGAGGCTGTTCTCCGCGAGGAAGGAGCCCAGGATCTTGTCCGAGATCGGGGCGAGGGCTACCACCGAGGCTCCAGCGACGACGGGGAGAGCCATCCTGAACATCCTGGCGAAGTCCGGATCGGATGGGTCGAAGAGCGGCCGGTAGCCGTACCGGAGCCTTCCGGACGCCATCAGGAGCACCGCTGCGACAGCCACCGATCCTGCCAGCATCGAGATCGGCAGCGCGTGGATCCCGAGCGGACCATCGAGGACGATCACGGCCGCGAGAGCGACCGCGACCTCCCCCAGCCTCAGGAGCGCATTGAGACCATAGAGCCTCCGCGAATCGCAGAGACCCTGCAGGGTTCCGCTGAGGGCGCTGAGCATGATGGTAGGAGACAGGATCCTGAGCAGCTCGGAGGTCAGGTCGCCTGCCTCCGGACTTAGCCCCGGCCCGATCAGCGAGCTGAGGGGCCCGCTGAGCAGGAACAGGCTCAGGGACAGGATCAGGGTGGAAGCGAGAATCCAGTTCACTACCCTGCTCAGGAGGGCGGATGCGGCGGCGGGGCCCTTGCGGAACAGCACGTCGGAGTAGTTCGGGATGAGGGTGGCGTTGATCGTGAGGGCGATGACATCCCGCAGGATGACCGGGAGGAGGAGTGCCACCGAGTATGCATCGGTCTGCCAGGAAGTACCGAAGGACCGTGCTATGACCATCTGCCTGAGGAAGGTGATCACGGCGACGGCAAGGTTCCCCGAGGACAGTACGGAGAGCGATGGGATCCGCCCGGCGAGGGGGGAGAGGATGCGCCTCAGGACCGGATGGAGCTTCATGGATCTGCCGGCGGGGACGGCTCGGGCATGACGACGGGCATCGGGAGGGATCTCCTGTTCCTGCGGAGTACGAGCTTCCCGACCATGCCGATGGGGTCCTGGGCATCCCCGGGGTTCTCGTTCGACATCTCGCCGTTTTCCTGCCCTGGAGCCGGTTCACCGGACCGGAGGACGGATCGCGGCCGTACGGACAGCGGCCGCCGAAGCGGATACGGGGAAGGCCATGGACTGCCTGTCCAGGGCCGGGAAGTGGGTAATATGAGTGCTGGCGCGATGGAGAGCACGGGATCCGACAGGTCTCCGGGATCCCTACGCTCCCCGCTCCGCCCGGGGATACCGGTCGCGGACCGATGTCGGAAGGCTCAGGGCAGCATCTCCCTGATCCTTATCGCCGCCTTCCTGACGAGTCCGGGTCTCGGTCTGAAGTTGATGAGCGACTTCTCCTGGATCCCGTCGAGGATCCCGCGGTCCAGCCCCAGCTCTGCGAGGAATCCGTCGAAGCCGTCGGGCGGTTCCTTCGGTTCGCGTTCCTCCACTATCCTGAGGGCTTCCTCCCTCGAGATCACGCCTGCCCTCACCATGTTCGCATAGAGGTACTCGTACTTGCCGAAACCCGTCTTCCTGGAGTACAGGTAGCTGGAGTGAGGAGTGCCCAGGCAGTCGTACCTCACGCTGGCGATCGACCTGCCGAAGTCGAGCTCCCTGTTCAGGGTCTCGTAGATCATCGGGAGATCCCATCTGATGTAGTCCGGGAGATTGATCTGCTTCACCCCGAACATCCTCTTCCACGAGGGGAAGAAGAAGTCCCACTCCAGATCCTTCTTGCTGAAGCCGCCCTTCATGATGTTCCAGAAGCGGGTGCGGTCCATGCAGGAGGTCTCGCGGGGCGGGGCCTCGAGTTCGTCCGAGAACCCTGCGACGATGAGCCTTATCCCGTGCATGTCGGCTGCCCTGAAGATGGCCGTCGGCATGAGCACGACGCAGCTGCTGCAGAACTCTCCGGTCTGTTCGAGGGCTCTCCTGTAAACCCTGTTCAAAAGACCCCTGTCGGGAGTGTAGGTGGCCAGATCGACGCCGAGCCTCCTGCAGGAGTCCTTCACCGTCGCAAGGGCTGCCGGGTCCTGGAACCCGTTGTCGAAGTTGAAGGCCAGAGGCCTCATCCCGTATCTGTTCTTGATGGTCCAGAGGGTGAACGTCGAGTCCTTGCCACCGGAGAAGGGCACCATGCAGTCATACTTCAGGCCTCGTCCCCTGTAGCGGTCGAGGATCCTCCCCAGCCTCTCCTCCCTGGCTTTCCAGTCGATCGAGCCGTAGAGGGCGTCATGCTCCCGGCACACTCTGCAGACTCCGGCCGCGTCGAAGGAGACATTCGGGTAGTTCGCGGGCAGGATGCATCTCGAACACCTGGTCTGTTCGCTCAAGGCCGTCCTCCCGATAGTTCAGTCCAGAGGATCAAGTCATTTTACCATATTCTATCGAACCTCGTCCTGCCAACCCCGTCGATCACCTGCCGTCTTCTCTCCCGGGGAGGGCGAGCGATGCCGCTCCGCAGAGCGCCTGCAGGACGTTCGTTCTCGAAGAGATGGACATGGTCATGGGGCGGACCGGTGCAGAGCAGCAGAATAATGAGGTTCGACAGCCTGTGCCCGGCCGGGATTCCAGGGCATCCCGCCTTCGGGAGGAGCCCGGGGATTCGAGGGATGGGCGCATCAGATCCTGAAGACCGCCTGCGGTTCGAGACCCGCTTCCTTGAGGATCTCCCTGCGGCGGATCTTCCTGGTGGTGGTCTTGGGCAGTTCGTCGCTCCTGAGGATGAAGCTCGAGATGTGCTTGTAGATCGGCTGACCGGCGTTGAAGTGCCTGATCTCGGCCGAGATCACGTCACGGGCGTACTCGGTGGAGAGGCTCCCGCCCTTCTGCTCGGCCCTCTCGATCAGCTTCTCCATTTCCGGCACCACGACGACCCATATCTCCTCGCCCTTGGTCTTCGATTCCCTCCCGAAGACCATGCATTCCGAGATGAAGTCGGAGCGGTTGAGCTTGGCCTCTATCTCCTCCGGATAGACGTTCTTCCCGTTCTTCGCCACTATCACGTTCTTCTTGCGCCCCGTGATGTGGAGGAATCCGCCGTTGTCGACGAATCCGAAGTCGCCGGTACGCAGCCAGCCGTCCGGGGACAGGACCTTCGCCGTCTCGGCCGGGTCGTTGTGGTATCCCAGCATCACGTTGGGGCCCTTCACCGAGATCTCGCCGACGCCGTCCACGTCGGGATCGTCGATGCGGACGTCCATGTCCGCCAGCACCGGGCCGACAGACTCGGGCACGTTCGCGCCCGGCCTGTTGACCGACACGAGGGGCGAAGCCTCGGTCAGCCCGTAGCCCTGGAGGAACTTGAACCCGAGCTTGAGGAACCCCTTCGAGATCTCGGGATCGATCCCCGCGCCCCCGGAGATGAGGAACCTGATCCTGCCTCCGAATTTCGAGTGGACCGGTGCGAACAGCTTCCTTCGCAGCCCCTGGGAGCCGATGGCCTCGGCCGCGCCGGCCACCGCAAGGCCGATCCTGTATTTCAGCGCTCCCCCGGGCTTCGCCCTGATCCCCTCCATGATCTTCCGGTAGACGGTCTCCCAGAGAAGGGGAACGGCCAGGATCACGGTGGCTCCGGTGTTGGCTATGTCCTCGCCGACATACCTGAGCCCCCGGCAGATGATGTAGGTGGCCCCTGCGCTGAGAGGCGCCAGGAACCCGCAGCTGCACTCGTAGGTGTGGTGCAGGGGGAGGATCGAGAGGAAGACGTCGTTCTCCTCGATCTCGATGAACTGCCGTGTCTGCCTGACGACTGCGATCAGGTTCCTCTGGCACAGCATGACGCCCTTGGCCTGGCCCATCGTCCCCGACGTGTAGTAGATGGCCGCCGGGGCGGAGACGTCGTAGTCGACGGGGAGCCTGTCCTCGCCGCCTCTGCCCTCCGAGAGCATGTCCTCGAACAGGGAGCATCCGGCGGGGCCGGCGCAGTTCATCGCCACGAGCCTGAGGTTGCGGCCGTGGCCGGGTCCTCCCAGGAAGTCCTGCATGTAGGAATAGTCGAAAAAGGCCATGTTGGCGCCGGAATAGTGCAGGATGGCCCTCATCTCCTGGAAGGGCAGCTCCCTGTCGATGGGGACGACGATCCCGCCGCTCCGCAGTGCCGCGAGGTACACGACCGCCCAGGAGATGCTGTTCCGCCCCACTACGCCCACGACGGGGGACCGGTTCTCGGCCAGCATGGCCGCAGCCATCGCCTCGACATCCCGGTAGAGGTCGGCGTATGTGATGGTGCGCCAGGTGCCGTCCGGTAGAGGCTCCCTGATGGCCTCCCGTCCGGGATGGGCCTCCGCGGCCCTGGCCAGCATGGCCGGCACGCTCTCGAAGGCCGGAATGTTGTTCAAGGGCCCCCCGGGAACGATCCTGCTCACGATCCCACCCCCGAAGTCGCTCACTGCCTGTCCATCGTCGCAGCAATCCTGAATCCGGCGAACGGATATCCAAGCCCGACGTCCAGCATGAGTCTGGCGGCGCACCTGCAGTCACCCGGGGAGGACAGCCAGCTGCCGCCCCTGAGGCATCCAATCGTATCCGGTGCATCCTGCGGGGTCAATGAGCCACCTCCCTGGAGGTCCGAGCACCACTCCCACACGTTCCCGGCCATGTCCACGAGCCCCCAGGGATTGCCCGGGAAGCTGCCCGCCGGTGAAGTCTCGCTGAAGCCGTCGCTTATCTCGGGCGCCCTGGCGGCTATCGTCTCGCTCGCATCCGAGCAGTTGAGGAGGGAACCGTCGGGCTGGGAGTCGCCCCACGGCCAGGTGCGCCCGTCGCCGGTGGATGCCGCGTACTCCCACTCGATCTCGGAGGGGAGCCTGAAGGACATCCGCGACCCGTCCACCAGCGTCAGCCAGTCGCAGTAGAGCGAACAGGCGGCGTACGTCACCCCCCTGACCGGGAAGCCCTCCCTGCCGGGTATCACGAGATAGCCGCCGGCTTCGATCGCCGCGATCTCGAGCGGGTAGTCGCACGCGAACAGCTCCGACAGGAAGGCGGTCTTCCCGCTGCCGAGCACGGGGTCGGGCACCGCCCTGGGGTCCATGGAGTTGAGGAAGTTGCAGAACTCGAGGTTCGTCACCTCGGTCCTGCCGAGATAGAAGTCGCCCACCGAGACGGTCCGCGGGGTCAGGCCGCCTCCCGGCCCTCCCTGGAACTCGTACTCGCCGCCCGGGATGAATACGAGGCCGCCGCCCGCCTCCGAGGGGAAGCTGAAATGGAGGGACGAGGGCGTGTTGGCCGCCAGGACGATCGTCTCCCTGAGCTCCACCCGGCCGCTCACGGCGCTGACGACGTGCCGCCCGGGCTCGGCGATCCCGAGGGTCACGGGCGTCGTGCCTGCGTCCCTGCCGTCAACGAGCACGGCCGCTCCCGAGGGCCTCGATGTCACCGTCACGGGGAAGACGTAGTCCAGGTAGACTATCACGTTCCTGTCGCCGGGTAGTACGAGGGTGTCGGCCGGAACGTATCCGTCGAGCGTCACGGTGATCCTGACCCCACCCTCCGGAACGGGGAGCCATGCCGGAGCCCTGAAGCCCGGGGAATCCTCGGGCGTCACCATGGAACCGGAGGGGATGCTCTGCACCGCCACGAATCCCCTCGGCCAGTCTGGCACCAGCAGCAGAGCCAGCGCGGCCGCGAGGAGGCACAGCTCCGTCGGGAGCACCCAGCTCGGATCCGGGAGGCCGGCCCTGCGCACTAGTCCAGCCAGGAGTTGCCCAGGACGGCTCTTGCGTCGTCGAAGAGCTGTCCCATGGCCAAGTCGCGCCAGAACCTCCTCCATATGTAGGAAGGTCTGAAGTAGAATCTCCTGTGGAAGAGGCCGTAGTACTTCCGGATGGCGTCCCAGCCGAGCGTTTCATGCTCCCAGACCTCGCTCGTGCAGTGGAAGTTGTACTTGTCCCAGTCCTCCGACCTGATCCTGCCCTCCATCTTCAGCTTGCGGTAGAGCGCCGAGGACGGGAAGGGAAGGGTCATCGATGCCTTCGCGTATGTCAGTGGCAGGGAGCACGCGAACCTGATCGTCTCCTCCATCGTTTCGACCGTATCGCCGGGTAGGCCGACCATGAAGAACCCCACCGTCTCGATGCCGGCCCTGTGCGCCATACCCACGGCATCCCTGATCCTCTCCGCCGACTGCTTCTTGTTCACCCCGGCCAGTATCCCGTCCACCCCGCTCTCGATCCCGAACGCGACCTGGTAGCATCCCGCCCTCTTCGCGAGCCTGAAGAAACCCTCGTCGACGTCATGTACGTTGACACCGGTCGGCAGGGCCCACGGAGCCGGGAAGCCGCGCCTGACCATGAGCTCGCAGACCTCGGAAGCCCGGGCGATGTCGGCGGTGAAGTTGTTGTCCTTTATGTGTATGTCCCTGAATCCGATATCGAGCATCCGGAACATCTCGTCCACGACCCGCCCGGGGGACTTGCACCTCACGGAGTGGCCGAAGATCGTCTGGCTGCAGTAGAGGCAGTGGTGGTTGCACCCGCGGTTGGTCTCCATGTAACCCACCGGATTCCTCCGGGCGGCTATGTGGGGAGACCTGTAGAAGCACAGGTCGTGGAGCTGCCAGGCCGGCAGGGGCAGGTCGTCGAGATCGGCGATCATCTCCCTGGGTGGAGTCAGGACGACCTTCCCGTCCCTCCGGAACGCCACGCCGGCGATTCCGGAGGGATCGTCCCCCCTGCAGATCTCGACGATGGTCCTCTCGCCCTCGCCCATCGCCACGATGTCGAAGGCCCCGCTCACTAGGGACTCTTCCGGAAGGGTGGTGGCGTGCACGCCGCCTGCGATCGTCGTGACCCCGGGGAGTTCCTCCCTCGCGATCTCCGCCAGGCGGCGGGCTTCGCTCCACAGCGGAGTGGTGAAGGTGATCCCGACGAAGTCGGGCCTGTATTCCCTGAGCAGCCTCCTGTAGGCCTCCTCGGGCCTCCCCTCTATCATGAGATCGGCTATGGCCGCCTCCATGCCGGCCTCCAGCAGCGCTCCGGCGAGGCTGGCCAGCGTGATGAAGGGTGCGGAGGTGATGGCGACCCGGATGTGGCTCTTGTCGTAGACGCCGATCGCGGAGGGTGGATTCACGAGCAGTGTGCGGCTCAAGTCGTCTCCTCGGATGCAGCCTGCCGCCCGCGGGCGGCCCTGCTCCCGGATCGCGCGAGGATGGTCAGACCAGCGGTGCCGGCGAGCAGGACCGCAGTCAGCAGAAGTGAGGATTCCGGGCCGAAGGCCCCGAACGGATCCGACAGGGGCTCCCAGATCGACGGCAGCTCGATGCCGCTGACGTTCCATCCCGCCACCATGCCGGTGAAGAGGTTCCAGGCCCAGTGGACCAGGGAGAGCCCGGCGAGCCCCGTACCGAGCACCCTCAGCATCCCCAGGAGGATCCCGAACAGCAGGATGTTGGCGATCCCGGGCGCATCGGAACCCGGATTGTCCAGGTGGACGGCCGCGAAGAGGGCGGAGGATGCCAGCACCGGCAGGATCCCGCTCCCTTTCATGTGGAAGGCGTCGAGGAGGAAGCACCTGAACTGCAGTTCCTCGGAGGCGGCCACCAGGAGCAGCACGAAGGCCATCGGAACCCAGCCGCCGGCATCCCCCCTGCCCAGACCGCAAACGGCCGCGGACACGCCGAACGGGAACAGCACCAGAGCTGCTGCAGACGCCACCAGCCAGGGTTTCCCGAACCCGAGCCTCGGCCACGGCGTCGGCAGGAGGAACCAGAGCGGCAGCACCGCGGGGATGGTGCAGGCGGCGGTCCCCCACAGCCATGCGCCCGGGAGGTCGAGCACCCCCGCGGCCCGCAGGGCGAACCTGAAGACGAACATGCCGGCGATGGCCGACAGGACGATGCCTATCCTGGCGGGGATCCCCCGGGGTGCAGTCCGACCGCCGGGCGCATCGAGGGATGGAGTCATCCCGACGTGTGCCTCCGGGACTCGATTATGCCGAGGAAGGAGCCTGCATCGAGACTGGCCCCGCCCACGAGCGCTCCGTCGACGTCGGGCATCGCGAGGATGGATCCGGCGTTGCCCGGGTTCACGCTGCCCCCGTAGATGATCCTGCAGGAGCCGGCGAAAGGCCCGGGATGGAGCCGTGCGAGCACTCCCCTGACGTGACCGTGCATGGCCGACGCCTGCTCCGGAGTCGCATTCCTGCCCGTGCCTATCGCCCACACAGGTTCGTATGCCACGACTATCACGGCAGGATCGGGGTCGGCTATTCCCGCCAGGGCGGATCCCAGCATCTCCTCGACGACGGCCTTCTCCATCCCGGCCTCACGCTCGGGGAGGGTCTCGCCGACGCAGAGCACCACGCCAAGGCCGGATCCGAGGGCGGCTCGGAGCTTGCGGGCCACCGTGTCATGCGACTCGCCGAGGATGTGTCGCCTCTCGCTGTGCCCGACGATCGCCCAGGAGCATCCGGCCTCGACCAGCATCCCCGCCGAGATCTCGCCGGTGAAGGCTCCCCTGCTCTCGTAGAAGAGGTCCTGCGATCCCAGCGCGGCCCCGGCCTCCCTCGCCGCCTCCGAGAGCACGGGCAGGAGGGTGAACGGGGGGAACAGGGCGATGTCCAGGTCCGAGAGCGAGCCGTCGGACCCGGCGGACTGCAGCGCCCCCAGCCAGGACAGCCCCTCGATACCGGAACCGTTCATTTTCCAGTTGGCCCCGAAGAACGGGCATCTTCCGTCCACGGAGCCTGCCTCCCCGGACATCAGCCCCGCCCCAGGGCCTTCAGGGCCACGAGTTCCTTGCCCTGCAGTAGCTTCAGGGCGACTCCGCCGCCTGTGGACACGAAGCTTACGTCGTTCTCGAAGCCGGCCTCGGATACGGCTCTGGCGGAATCACCGCCGCCTACGATGGTGACCGCGCCGAGCTTCGTGGCGGCTGCCAGGGCGGCGGCCATCCCGCGCGTCCCCGCGTCGAAGGGGGTCTTCTCGAACAGGCCCATGGGTCCGTTCCACACCACGGTCCTGCTCCGGGCGATCACCGACGAGAAGGCCGCTCCGGTAAGGGGGCCGATGTCGTAGCCCGCCCGGTCCGGGGGGATGGCGTCGGAGGGCACGGTCACGGCCGAGGCGCCAGCGTCGGGCGACGGCGCGACCACAACGTCGACGGGGAGAACGAGGTCCACGCCTGCATCCCGGGCCTTTGCCGCGAGCGTGGCCGCGGTTCCGACCATCTCCTTCTCGAGCAGGCTCCTGCCCACGTCCATGCCGGCGGCGGCAAGGAACGTGAAGGCCATCCCTCCCCCGACCAGTATCGAATCGACCTTGTCTATGAGGTTCTCGATCACAGGGACCTTGTCCGACACCTTCGCCCCGCCGAGAAGGAGGGTGAACGGCCTCTCGGGGCTGCCGGTCGCCCTGCCGAAGAAGTCGAGCTCCTTCATTACCAGCAGGCCGGCATACCCGCCCCCGAGCACGGACGGGACGCCCGTCATCGAAGCGTGGGCCCTGTGGCAGGTTCCGAAGGCGTCGTTGACGTACACATCGGCCAGAGCGGCGAGTTCCCCGGCGAAGCCCGGGTCTCCGGCCTCTTCGCCGGGATGGAAGCGGAGGTTCTCGAGGAGGACGACATCTCCGGGCTTCATCGCGGATACGATCGACTCCACGCGCTTCCCCACGCAGTCAGGGGCCATCACGACCCTCCGCCCCAGCAGTTCCGACAGCCTCTCGGCCACGGGGGCGAGGCTCATCTCAGGAACCACCCTCCCGTCGGGCCTCCCGAGGTGGCTGGCCACCACCAGAGCCGCTCCGCGCCCCAGGATTGTCGTCATCGTCGGGATGACGGCACGGATCCGGGTGTCGTCCGCGACCCGGCCAGATTCGATCGGGACGTTCAGGTCGGCCCTGAGGAAGACCCTCCTGCCGGACAGGTCCGCTTCGGCAAGAGACGGGCGGCTCACAGCCCGGCCTCGCCCATGTGCTTCAGCATGTCCACCATGCGGCAGGAGTAGCCCCATTCGTTGTCGTACCAGGAGATGACCTTCACGGTCTTCTCGCCCACGACCCGGGTGAACTCGGAGTCGAAGACCGAGCTGGCCGGGTTGCCCACGATGTCGGACGAGACCAGGGGTTCGGTGCTGTACTCGAGCACCCCGGAGAGAGGGCCGGATGCGGCCGCCCTCATCGCTTCGTTGACGGACTCGACCGTGACGGGGTTCTCGAGCCTGCAGGTGAGGTCGACCAGCGAGCCGTCCGGTACCGGTACGCGAACGGCGAAGCCGTCGAGCCTGCCCTTCAGCTCGGGTATGACCTCCCCTATCGCCGCCGCGGCGCCCGTGGTGGTCGGGATCACGTTGACGGCGGCAGCCCGCGCCCGCCTCCTGTCCTTGTGAGGGAGGTCGAGGATCCTCTGGTCGTTGGTGTAGGCGTGTATCGTCGTCATCAGCCCGGTCACGATCCCGAACGAGTCGTTGAGCACCTTCGCGACCGGCGCGAGGCAGTTGGTGGTGCAGCTCGCGGTCGAGACCACGAAATGCGACGCGGGATCGTACCTGTGGTTGTTGACCCCCATCACGGCGGTCAGGTCGGCTCCCTTCGCCGGAGCGCTCACGAGGACCCTGCGGGCGCCGGCGGAAAGGTGCGCCGCGGCCTTGTCGCGCGCGGTGAACAGGCCCGTGGCCTCGACCACGATGTCTACGCCCATGTCCTTCCACGGGAGGGCGGCGGGGTCCTTGACGCTCAGCACCCGGAAGGACGATCCGCCTGCCCTGATGGAATCCCCCTCGACCGCGACCTCGCCCCGGAACCTGCCGTGCACCGAATCGTACTTCAGCAGGTGGGCGAGCGTGGCGGGGTCCGTCACGTCGTTGACCGCAACTATCTCGATGCCGCCGATCCCGGCCGCCCTGCGGCAGACGAGCCTCCCGATCCTCCCGAAGCCGTTGATGGCTACTCTCATGGTATCCTCCGCCCTATCCGAAGAAAAGTTTGGCCATGGCATACCTGTCGGGCGGCACGGTCCTGAGGGTGCCTACCGCCTCGGCGAGATCCACGGACACTATCTCCCCGCCCATGAGGGAGGCCATCCGCCCGGTGGCCCCCTCCTCGGCCATCTCCACCACCTTGACTCCGAGCCTGGTGCCGAGCACCCTGTCGAAGGCGCTGGGAGGGCCGCCCCGCTGCAGGTGCCCGAGGATCACGTGCCTGGTCTCGAGCCCGCTCCTCTGCTCTATCTCCCCGGCGAGCACCTCGGCTATGCCGATGCCCGTGCCGAGCTGCACGTGACCGAACGCGTCGGGTTCGCTGGAATGCATGATCTGCCTGGAGAGCCCGGGGTCGGAGGCCCCTTCGGCCACCGCCACCAGCGCCCATCTCCGGCCCTCGTCGAAGCGCCTCTTCAGGAGAGCACAGATCTCGTCGGTATCGAACGGCTCCTCGGGGAGAAGGATCACGTGGGCCCCTCCGGCTATGCCTCCGTGGAGCGCCATCCATCCCGCGTGGCGACCCATGATCTCCACCACGATCACGCGCTCGTGGCTCCTGGCCGTGGTCTCGAGCCTGTCCAGGGCTTCCGTCACGGAGTTGATGGCGGTGTCGAACCCGAAGGTGTAGTCGGTGGCGTTGAGGTCGTTGTCTATCGTCTTGGGGACTCCGAGCACGCGGGTTCCCGAGGCGGACAGCCTGCTGGCGACCCCGAGCGTGTCCTCCCCCCCGACCGCGATGAGGCAGTCGACGGCATGGGACGACAGAGTCGCGGCGATCATCCCGAGGCCGTTCTCGATCTTGAACGGATTGGTGCGCGAGGAATGGAGGATCGTGCCGCCCAGTTTCTGGATGTCGCGCACATCCTCGATGCCGAGCGGCCTGGAGAGGTTCTCTATGACGCCCTTCCAACCGCGCTGGAATCCCGTCACGGAATGCCCTCCCGCCACCGCCCTGTAGACTACGGCGCGGATCACGGCGTTGAGCCCGGGGGCGTCTCCTCCGCCGGTCAGGATGCCCAGATGCACTTCAACCTCCCTGTCTGTGACTGCAGAAGAAAGCGGCGGTCTCGGCCAGGTCGGCCGCGAGCGCGCGGAAATCCTCGAATCCGAGCGACTGGTCGCCGTCGGATCTGGCGCGGGCCGGATCGGGGTGTATCTCCAGCATCAGCCCGTCCGCACCGCATGCCAGGGCGGCATGGCACATGGGTCCGACGAGGTCGCGGCTGCCCGTGGCGTGGCACGGGTCGACGATCACCGGCAGGCCGGACCTCGACCTGGCCAGAGGCACCGCCGAGAGGTCGAGCGTGTTGCGCGTCCAGGGCTCGAAGGTCCTTATCCCCCGCTCGCACAGCACGACCCGCGAATTGCCCTCGGTCAGTATGTACTCGGCAGCCAGCAGCCATTCCTCGACGGTGGCCATGAATCCTCGCTTGAGCAGCACCGGGGCCCCTGACCGCCCGAGCTCGGACAGGAGCGTGAAGTTGTGCATGTTCCTGGCCCCGACCTGGAGCATGTCCACGGCCTCGAGGGCGGGGCCTATCTGGGCGCAGGACATGACCTCGGTCACGACCGGCAGCCCCGCCTCGGCCCGGACTTCCGACAGGATCGAGAGCCCCTCGGCCCCGAGACCCTGGAACGAATGCGGGGATGTCCGCGGTTTGAACGCGCCGCCCCTGAGGAGCCCGGCACCGGCGATGCGGGCGGCGCCCGCGCACTCCCTCATCATCGGCAGATCCTCGACGGCGCACGGCCCGGCTATCAGAACCGGAGCCCCCCCGCCGAAATCCACCGGGGTGACCGCGGAATCCCTTCCGACCCTCACGACGACTCTCATGGCGCTCATCGCCTGGCCACGGACCGGATGATGAAGGACATGATCGACCTTATGGTATCGTCCGAGACGGGGCCGGGATTGTGACCGGCCGCGTTGTCGAGCTGCTCCTCCACCCAGCCGGGATCGTACGCCTGCCCGGAGAGGGCCATGGACGAGGCCCTGTGGTTGAGGAGCCTGACGAGTTCCACATCCGTTCTCAGGATCTCGCCCTTCCAGTCGGCCGAGGATGGCGGGGAACCAAGGGCATTCCTGTCGATCTTCCCGCCCGGGGTCCTCGGCAGGTCGGGAACCATGTGGAACTTGTGAGGGATCTTGTAGCCGTCGAGGATGCCCCTGAGGAACTCCCGGAGCGACGGCGACGAGAGGTCGCTGCCCGGCCTCGGGACGACCCTCGCGACCACCGTCTCCCCCCTGCCCGGGAAATCCTCGCCGGAGACGGCCGTGTCGAGTACGTCGGGGTGTCTCAGGATGGCCAGCTCCACCTCGAGGGGGAAGACCTTGAGGCCTGCCGACTTGATCAGCCCGCCCCTGCGCCCCAGGAAGTGCAGGACTCCCGATTCCCGCCTGAACACGTCGCCGGTGAGGAACCAGCCGTCCCTGAAGTGCTCCTCGGTGGACATCCTGTCACCTGCATAGCCTCTGACGACCGCCGGGCCGGCGATCCTCAGCTCGCCCTCCCCGTCGCCTCCGATGATCGAACCTCCGGGATCGGCGAGCTCCACCGAATAGCCCCCCACCACCCTCGACAGCCCTTCGGCGTTGGCGTCGCCGTACAGCGCCACTCCCGAGGTCTCCGTGCTGCCCCATACCGGTACTGCGTCCACGCCGGTCAGTTCATGGAACCGCGCGAGAAACCCGGGGGAGGAGTGCATGCCGCCGGCTTCGGCGATCCGGAGCCCCGAAAGGTCGGCGTCCTCGCGGCTGCAGACCCTCGCGAGACCGTCGAGCTGGGGAGGGAGACCCATCAGTGCAGTCACGCGGGCGTCGGAGATGAGCCGGAGCGCGCTGCGGGGGTACCTGCCCTCGGTCAGTACGGTGGTGCCCCCGAGGTAGAGGCCCCTGATGAAGAGTTCATGGGGGTGCCCGGAGGCCGAGAAGAGCGACATGTGGACATCGTCGCCGCGCAGTCCGAGCGCCTCGCACACCGCCCCGGTGTTGGCCAGGAGGGCGTCATGGGTGATGGGCGCGATCTTGGGAAGCCCTGTGGAGGCCGATGTCACGTTCATGTAGAAATCGTCGCCGGAATCGATCTCCGGGAGGTCGGCGGGGGTCCTCCGCCCTCCGAGCGCCTCCGAAGGCTGGAATCTCAGGTGTCTGACCCCGGCGGGAACCGTCCCCGGCCCGTCGAAGGACAGCAGCCACGACCTCGGGGAGGGCGGGAGCATCCGCCTGGCCGCGGGCTCGGGCCAGTCGCCGGAGAATGCCATGAACCGCGCCCCGGCGAGCGAAACAGCGGTGAAAGAAACCGGCAGGAGCACGGTCTTGCCGCACGAGACACCCACGGTGTCGCCCTTCCTGACGCCGGCCTCGGCGAGGAGGGCGGCCAGGTTCAGGCTGGCCGCCTCCCAGTCGGCGTAGGAAAGGCTGCCCGCATCGTCTCGCAGTGCGATCGCCCCGCCTCTGGCGGAAGCGGCCGCCTCCAGCAGCCCGTGGACGGTCGGGGGCACTTCTGTGCTACTCGACCTTCTTGCCGCAGTCCGGGCAGAACTTGCTGCCGGAAGGTATCTCCGCGCCGCACGAGCAGGTCTGCCCGCCCAGCTTCTGCCCGCACTCGGGGCAGAACTTCGCCCCGTTGGCGATGGCGGCGCCGCACTTGGGGCAGCTTGCGCCCATTGCCTTGCCGCACTCGGGGCAGAACTTCGCCGGGGGAACCTGCTTCCTGCACGAAGGGCAGACCACGAGGGCGGCCGCAGCCGCGGCGCCCTGCTGGGGCTGGCCCTGGTTGAGCGACTGGGTCATCATCTGGGCCATGGTCGCGCCCATGCCGACCCCGGCTCCGAGCCCGACGCCGGTGGCCGCCCCGCCGCCGCCCGACTCGTTCTGGGCCGCATCGCTGATGGCCGTGGCCGTCTTGTAGCGCATGTAGGCGTTCATGTCGCCCAGCGCGCCCATGGAGGAGCGCTCGTCGATCCTCTTCTGGACCTCCTCGGGCGGCGTGATGGCGTTGATGTAGAAGTCGACGAGCTGGATGCCGTACTTCTCGAAGTCGTCGGCGAGCCTGGCCTTGCCGAGGGTTCCTATCTCGTCGTAGACCCTGGCGAGGTCGAAGATGCTCTCGAGGGTCTCGCCCAGGAGGTCCGCCAGGCGGGAGATGATCACGCCCTTGAGGAAGCCCTCGATCGCGTCGGCGGTATATCGCCCCTCGGTGCCGACGAGCTTGTTCACGAAGAGCAGGCTCTCGTTCACCTTTATGGAGAACTGGCCGAAGGCCCGGAGCCGGACCATGGCCAGTTCCTTGTCGCGGAATATGATCGGCTCCTTGGTGCCCCACTTCATGTCGACGAAGGTCTTCTTGCTTACGTAGTAGACCTCCGCCCGGAAGGGCGAGCCCTCTCCCTCGAAGGCCATCCCGACGAGCTCCGTCAGGAAGGGGATGTTCTGGGTGGTCAGGGTGTGGCGCCCCGGTCCCAGCACGCCCATGGCCTTGCCGTCCCTGAAGAAGACGGCCTCCTGGCTCTCTCTCACGACGAGCTGGCTGCCGATCCGGAACTCGCCGGAGCCCGACTGGGGCTCCCTGTGGACTATCTCCTTGCCGGTATCATCGAGCCACTCGATGATCTCAAGCTTCTTGACCATCTTCGGTCCCCTCCCGGTTCCTTCAGTCCATCGGCCTGTTGCGTTCGAGATCTATCAGGAGGTTGCTCCGCGAAGCCATCTTGCCGCTGAATTTGAACAGGATGTCGAGCATGCCCCCGGTGTGGGCGGTGAACGGCTCTCCGCTCCTGGCGGCCTCGCCCAGGGAGCCCAGGGCGGTTTCGAGCAGAGCCACGTCCTCGGCGAGGCCGGAGTCGAACTCGTACAGCCTGTCGAGTTCCTCCTCGCGCACCTTGTGCATGTCGAACCAGCCGCGGTAGCCCCTCTCGGCGAAGCGGACCTCGTCCGTGACCTGCTCGAGCCTCTTGACCAGCCTGTCCATGTCGCCCGCGGCAGCGAGGGCGGCCGGACCCCTGAGGCCGTTGATGACCTCGTTGAGACCGATCCTTACGGCATCGAGCTTCTGGACGAGCTGGCCCCTGAAGAGCTGGTCGTTGTCCCTCCGCTCCTCCTTGTTCTTGTAGCCCTTGTATCCCGGGATCAGCCTGATGGCCTTCTCCAGGAAGCCCAGTTTCCTTTCCTCGTCGCCCATTACCCCCATCCTTTCCGGCAATCCATCACATGGTCAAGATACGATCGGGCATCACCCCGTCAATGCTGTCCCGACCTCGCCTCCCTGATGTTGGCGTAGTGCCCGGCCAGCGTGCGTGCGAAGAGGTGCCCCCCGGATCCGTCCTCCCTGCTGACGAAGTACATGTATCCCTCCGACATGTCGGGGTTCGCCACGGCCTCGAGCGACGGCATCCCGGGAGAGCAGATGGGTCCGGGAGGAAGGCCGGGATGCAGGTAGGTGTTGTAGGGGCTCTCGATCCGGAGGTCGGCGTAGGTCAGCCTCTCCCTGACCGCCCCCAGCGCATACTGGACCGTGGCGCAGCTCTCGAGCCTCATGCCCGCCGAGAGCCTGTTCAGGAAGACTCCGGCGACCAGGGGCCTCTCCTCGTCGATCCTCGCCTCCCTCTCGACGATCGAGGCCAGCACTACGGCCGATCCGCCCGAAAGCCCCAGACCCTCGACCCGGGCGAGCCATGAGGAATCGCGGCGTTCGAGCCCGGTGCGCACCATCCTGGCCAGGACCGACCTTGCGGGGAGCGAATCGGCGAACTCGTAGGTCTCGGGGAAGAGGAATCCCTCGAGGGATGTCAGCCCGAGTTCCGAGAGGAGCGAATCGTCGCAGGCGGCCGCCTCCAGGCTGTCGAGCGGCATGTCGAGGTGCTCCGACAGCAGCGGGAGCGTCTCCTCGAGCCTGAGACCCTCGGGCACCGTCACCCAGTGGGTCGGCTCGGGCACGACCTCTCCGCGGGCCATGAGCGAGATGATGCTGTCGGGCTCCATCGAGGAGTCGAACCTGTACGTGCCGGCCTGGAACATCGTCGAGACGCCGAGCATCCTCGCCCTGGCGAGAACGTAGAGCCTGGACCTCACGAGCCCGGAGTCGCTGAGGGCACCCGCTATCCTCGCCGCACCCCAGCCCTCCTGCACCGTGAACAGGACCTCGCGCCCGCCCCCCGGGGCGCCCGATGCCCACGACAGGGCGAGGACGCCCGCGGCGGCAACCGCCGCCAGCAGAGCAGGCAGCAGAAGACAGGACCTCCTCACGATCCCGCCAGGTATCGCTCGAGGATGACGAGCGCCGCCAGGGAATCCGTCCTGCCGGTCCTCCTCCGGTGCTTCACGGGCATGGAGCGCGCTTCGACCGAGCTTCCCCACTCCCCTACCAGCGCCACCCCGGCACCGAGTCCCCGGATAGCTTCCGCCAGGGCCTCCACCTCCATGGACATCTCGGTAGGCCGCCTTCCCGAGGCCAGGGGAAGCCCGAGGACGACGACGTCGGTACCGTCTCCCGAGAGCATCGACCTCACGCGCTCGAGCACGGCCCTGCGGTCTCCGAGGACGGGCTCCGCAGGCAGCGGGATCCCTCCTTCGAGAATCGCGACTCCGGTCCTGGCCCTGCCGTAGTCGAGTGCAAGGGTCATCAGAAGTCCCTCCTGCCCAGGCTCCTCGCCGCCCCGCGCATCGAGGCGGCGCTTACGACCGCCGTGAGAGGCACCATGAACAGGGCGCTCTTCCACAGGGATCCGGCCAGGGCTCTGCTGCTCATGCCCGAGGACAGGTATTCCCGGGTCGAGAACGAGATCGCGGTCACCATCGCAAGGACGTAGCCCATCGAGGCGAATGCCGCCAGGATGCCCCCCTGGCCGCTGGCAATGCTGGCGGGGCTGTTGTCCGTGAAGCTGGGATATATCGCGCCCATGGCCGTGTTGATGCTTGCGAGCGCAGAGGACATCAGGATGATCGCCGCAACCGTCTCGGCCAGGAACAGCGCGCCAGCGCCCATCCTCACCGTGGACAGGATCCCGGCTCCGAGCACCAGGGGCATGATGCACACGAGCGCCACGGCCCACTTGGTGCGTAGGAGCGTCCGGCGGGCGGCGGGCATCTGCAGCAGC
The DNA here is from genome assembly GCA_030373045.1 of Candidatus Fermentibacter sp. Lineage (NCBI taxonomy): Bacteria > Pseudomonadati > Candidatus Fermentibacterota > Candidatus Fermentibacteria > Candidatus Fermentibacterales > Candidatus Fermentibacteraceae > Candidatus Fermentibacter > Candidatus Fermentibacter sp. The sequence goes on along the minus strand of JAUCPW010000026.1, from coordinate 410 downwards.
GAGGCGAGGCCCGGCCCCTCCATGCTTATGGATGGGAACGAGAACCTGACCATCAGGGTCGCCATCACGAAACCCGAGAACGAGATGTTCATGAAGACCGCCACCCCCAGCCAGACCCTTTGCGCGAATTCCACGGGCAGTTCGTCGAGGTTGCCGGCATACATCAGGAAAAGGCCGCCCAGGAGCGCGAGCTGGCTCCACTGCACGGGATCCCGGGCGAAGAGCAGCGCCTCCTTCTCGACCAGCGCCCTGGACAGCCCCCCCCGCCTGAAGACGGAGTCCCTCGACCGGGAAAGGCCGGCTTCGCCGGCCAAAGAGGCGTGCCACCCCCAGAAACCCAAACCGGTGAGCGAGAGGGCAAGGGCCGCCAGGACCGCCGAATATGCTGTGAGTATTGCCGCCGCCCTCCC